>NZ_AEEA01000066.1 GCF_000297095.1 Treponema primitia ZAS-1
CCAAAACTTACCAGTGATATTGATTGTGTAACGGTTTCAATCCACGCACCCGCGAAGGTGCGACAGCCGAAGCTATATCCGCAAGCTCCGCTATTTTTCGTTTCAATCCACGCACCCGCGAAGGTGCGACTTTGGGGTGTATCTACGCTCTGGATACCGCCCGGAGCGTTTCAATCCACGCACCCGCGAAGGTGCGACGCGTGTAGAGCAGGACTATGGCAAGGATATCCTTAAGTTTCAATCCACGCACCCGCGAAGGTGCGACTCACACTCTATTATATTCATATATTACAACAAGTTACAGCCCCTTATTCGCGAAACATCATATAAAAGGTGCATTAATAGTTGGTTTTCCCTTCCCTATTTTGTCAAATATCTATCCTGTAAGGAATTATAGTCACTGCGAACCTGCCAGACTATTCTGTGTCATGGGGGTTCGCAAAACAAAAGGCTGATCTGTAAGAAACTGCTAAAAAGGGATTTTAAACGACTAAAGGACCGTCTACGTCGTAGGAAGGTTTTGCGCCCACATGTTCTATCCGCCGTTTGTAATTGGCGCCAAGATAATAATACCGCAGACTGTCTATCTTGTCATCTATTATTTTCTCCAAAGTGTTCTTTAGATTGACCCATTGGGCCGGATCAACCACACATTCAAAGACCGAATATTGAACCCGCTGCCCGAAGTTTGTACAGGCTTTCGCCACTTTTCGCAAACGACCAGGGCCGCCCGGGCTGGTTACCATCACATCATAACTTACCAGTACCATCATTACTGTTACCTCCAGAAAAAAGGAGGGTATCCGTCAATATCCCCGCGAATATGATGGGCCATGAGGTTTGCCTGGATAAAAAAGAGCAGTCCAATAGGAACCGTTTCCTCAATATAAGGATGATACACCGTATCCTGTTTACGGCTTTGATATTCGGTAAGCACCGTTTTCCGGGTAGCGTCATCCATGGTTACCGCTCCATTGGCCGCTTTACTAAATCCCTTTTTGGTAATCTGTCGGCGGTTGATAAGAGAAAGTACCAGTCTGTCCGCAATCACCGGACGGAACTCCTCCATAATGTCCAGCGCTAATCCCGGCCTACCGGGCCTGTCCCGGTGAAGAAAACCAACGGCAGGATCAAGCCCAACTGTTTCCAGGGCAGAGCGGACATCGTGGGCCAGAAGGGTATACATAAACGAAAGCAACGCGTTTACCTCGTCCAACGGAGGCCGACGGTTCCGTTCGGTAAAAATAAAATCGTTTTTCTGTTCGATAATTAAATGATTAAGCACCTTAAAATATTCCGCCGCCGCCTGACCTTCAAAGCCCCGAATCTCATCGGAACTTTTCGCCCGGGGAATCCTATCAATAATGCGATCAATCGCTTCGGAAGCGGCCTTCAATGCCAGAGCATCAACCTTTGCTGCGTGATCCCGAATCGTCCGGTTCATCACAATACGGCAGTTTGCCAACTTGCCACTTATTACTTGGGAAGCGATCCGCCGGGTAGATTCATCATCATCGGCCATCCGGTACTGTCGGCGCCGCAAGAGAACATTCCCGCTTACCGGCCCCCGTACTGATGCTAAGAACCGTCCATGCTCACTTAAAAAAGAAACCGACACATCCCGTTCGGCACAGAATCCCAACAAAAAAGGGGAACACAGTACATTGCCAAAACAAACAATGCCCCCGATGGTATGAATCGGCAGCTGTAAGACACGCTGTTTTTCCCTCTCCACCACCACGGTTTCCCCTTCTTTTTGAAGGTAGGAACCCTGGGAGCTCACATAAAGGGTATTAAGAAGCTTCCTCATTTTCACCATCCCCGTTTTTCATCAACCTAAGCTGGGTTTGTATAAAACGATCCACCTTCTTGGAAGCAGTTCCGCTGGTTTTCGGCATACAAATATCAACGAGGGAACAGCGGTCACACTTCCTCATTTCATATTCTGCGGCCGGTGTCTTTCCTGCCTGCTGAATAGCTCTAATCCGTTCAGTCAGATTCTGCGTCTTTTCCCGAAGCTCTCCGCCAAGGATAACATCTACCCTGCGGTGCTCCTGCAGATAATAAAGCTGCCCGGATTCAATCGCAGTTTTAAACATCTCTTCCAGACATAAAGCCTGGGCGCAGAGCTGAATCCGGTCAACATCACTCTCCTTCTCCCTGCCCCGCTTGAATTCCACCGGCGATACCCGCTTTACCCCGCCGCCGTCGGTATACCAAAGCTCCACCAAATCGCATTTACCGATAAGCCCCTGCTCCAAGGACCGAACCGCCATCCCGTATTCCTGCCTGAACAAGCGCCGGGATTCATGATGTTCCGCATCCACCCGCTCATGCAGCACCTTCCCTTCGGCGGTAAACTGATTTTCTTCCCATATCTGCTCCAGATGGATCAACGCATACTGCCGCTCACAAAACAATACATGCTGCAAGGCGGAAATCGGAATCAGATTATCTTCGGAGTACACCGGACCTTACCTCTATTAATCAAGAGGGGGAAAGCCTTCCCCCCTGCGGCGCACACAGTTGCGCCGCACCCCCTTCGCCGGGGGCAAAGCCCCCGGACCCCCAGCGTTCTCGCCTATTAAAATTCAAACCGAAACAACGGTTTTAAATTTTTCCACTTCTTTTCCATCTAAATTTATTACATAATCAGAAAAATCTCTAATAGGTTTTTTTGAATCACTGTCAACATTCTTGTGGGCAACATTAACCCTATTGAATAAATCCTGTACAGGTTTATCACCCATTGGTGACGAATGTTCAAATATAATGAGTTTTTGAGCGCTCATAAGTCCCCTTGCCGCCGAGCGATCGTGTTCAAACATGTTTTGTAAGGATTCCCAAAATAAATTCAAGTCTTCTTCAGAGAAGCCTGTCTGGTTAGCTAGCGGAGCTGAAACAAAACCATAGGTACGATACAGCCCATAGGGGATAGTGAACTTCCGTCCCATGGTACGGTTATCCCCGTCTTGTTTTTCCGCTTCCTTTTCGGTTGTAACCGCCATACGGGTAATGCTATGTTCAGACGAAATCACGGGATCTATTGATCGGGCAAAGGTAAGCTGAATCGGCCCCCTGACTTGACCGCAATTAACCCCGGTTGACATAACTGCACCAAAGGTTCTGACATCATAAAAGTTCTGACACATCCACTGCCTGGCCTCGGCTGTCTTATCTCCTCCTTTCCGTTTTCCTTCATCACCGCCGCTTATATCAATACCCAGTGCCTTATACGCCCGTTCATGCTGGCTATTAAGTACTGCTTTTTCCTTTACATAAATTTCATAAGGGGGTTGTTCTCCCTTTACCAAACCGACATAGTTACGGACCTTGCGCTTTAAGCATACATCTGTCACAAGCCCATTCCCGGTTTCCGCGTCCACCCTGGGGAGGTTTCCGGCATCAGGATCTCCATTAGGGTTTCCGTCCTTAACGTCAAAAAGATAAATAAAGTCATAACGTCTTTTCAGTTCCATAACACACTCCTATGATATTAAAATACTATTCCTTTTTAGAGGTAAATAAATCTTGTCGTTGATGATAATAACCAATAGCGAATTTCCCTTGATCATGCAAATCCAGATGAGAAGAGAAGTCATTGAAATGACTCGTAATCTCAGTTATCATTCGTTCAAAATTTATTGCTCGGCCTTTATTTTCCAACTTTGCAATGTGATGGTTTTTAAGCCGCAGTAATGTTGGAAATACCGTTACCGGTGACCCGCAAGCAGCTCCGTAATATCGCTCGCGGATTGTTGCATTTAGTCCCGGATTTGCTTCTTCCTGAATTTTCTCAAGAACCGCAAACAATCGCCCAAAGTGGTAGCTATCTGATGATTCGTTAGTATCTAACGCCACTTGTATTACCTCCTTATTATAGTATCTATTAAGATATGCCTTAATCAGCGCCGCCCGTACAGGCTTAACTCGATTTTCCGTATCACTTCTGATGCGCCGTAATACCAGCTGTAACAATGTCGCAGGATAGGGCGTCCCATCCAGAATGGAACGCATTACATCGCCTTCAATATTAGGGGGGATATTATCACTCTTGTCTTGAATAGATGCATTCACTAAAAGCCGCCATAATGAGTAATACAATGGTTCGTTTTTAGGTTTAACGATTTCAAGGTCCTTAAAATATTGTCGAATATGGCCTGCAAATTCTCCAACCGTTCCCCGCCGCCAAAATCGAACGGAAATACGCGCCGCATTTGGAGAAAGGCCAAGAAGAAAAAAATTTGTACTATCAGGATCTTCGACATATCCATTTTTCGGGGAATCAAAAAGAGTTCTGATATGGTTGATACCTTCATCAGGATTATCCTTTGAAGGTTCCGCAAAAAAATAGGTGAAATCATTTTCAAATTGTGTTTTTTTAGCAGACCAAAATACCGTTGAGGTGTCTCCAATCTGCATACGCTGTTTTGAATCCCGGCTCAAAAGGCTATTAAGTGCGGTAGTATAGGCAAACATTGCGGATTCTCCGATTGGGGCATTCCAGCCCTGCTGTTTTCGTCTGCCATAGGAACAGAATGAATCCTGATTAAAAGAAACAATATTCGCCCCGGAAGACTGGGCGCCCCATACTCCCTTTATGGCAGTATGTAATACACTTATTTTATCCCTTTCTCCGCTAACTAGGCATAATCCATCATATTCTTTGGAACCAGCCTTTGCTACTAAAGCCGTTCTGATTCCTTCAGTTTCACAATAAAGCATCAGCTCATGATCAAAGCGGAAACTAATGTTGGGATTTGTCCGGTAAATATCATCCCATTGGAGAGTCTTTTCAAGAACCGATTGTTCTATACCGGACAGAAATGCAACAAGAGCTTTTTTTCTAGGAGTATCCGGTATTTCATTTTGAATACGGTCAATAAAAGCTTTTTTTTGTTCAATAAGGCGAGACAGCTTCCTTTTTTTATCAGCCTCTCCAAGCCCTTCAAGATCGGTAATACCGAATACATACCCTGCAGTATCCCAAAGAAGATTTGCCGCTACCCCTGAAGATCTCTTTACTCCCTGAGGAACAGAGAAATAACGACCTCGCCTTTTTGTTCCCTCACCTTCACGGGTATCTTCAATTTGTATTAGTGAACCATTCTCGTTTAGAACAACAACAAAAGGTATTTCTTTTAATTCCCAACCGTCAGGTGAAATGCCACTTTCAGAATCCGCCGCTTTTCTATCATAGTATCCTTTCAGGGCTTGTAATATCATGACCTGACCTCCAGTGTTCGCCGGTCGGTATTTACCGTATTATTTTCCAGGTACGCCCGAAAGAATTCGGGCTTTGGACAGGAGGGATCTTCATAATTCATATCATAAAGCATCCAACCCAGATCACTATCATCGTTGATCTTTTCTTTAATAGGATGAACACCTTCAACCAGAGTGAAATTACAGGCAAACTCACGGCATCCTAAATAAGGGCGGTGAAAACATTGTCCTTTTTTTGCCCGCCGTTCAAACATGGCGGCATATTTCGCCGGACTTTCATCGGAACGGGTATTATTGGTCTGTTCTTCACTATCAGCCCAAAACTCATCGTATTGGGAAAGGCGAGGTTTTCTTTTTTCAGGAGGGATAAATTCAAACCAACCGTAAATGCGGTATCGAACATCCCGGAGAAAAAGTCCTGCCCGTTGCTGCCGATGTTCTTCAACAAAAAAACCCGCTGAATCGCCGCTTTTCCCTTCCAACTGGGCTTGGGTCGGTTCCCCCATGATTTTTCCAACTTCATTACGGCGGATACTTATCCAGCGAATCGGATTTAATACTTCAATTTTGGTAATATGCCAGGAAATCGCGGGTTTCCACAAAATTGCGTCAAAAATCGCACGGGCAGCAGAAGGGGTCATCACATCATAACTCACCCGTTCAACCTTCATCTCCGGCCTTGCATAACAGGCATACTCTCCCCAAACTTCAAGGCACCAGTCTTGCATCATACCTCCTCTTCATTTGCCTTTACGCAATTAAATTATAAAATCTTCGGGATTATTCGGCATCTCATCAATAAGCAGCCCTATGGTAGGATCATATTCGATGGTGGTGGTTAAGGCGAAAACGCCGGGAACAATCTTTTCTAATGAACCCCTGCCTTGTAAAACGGTATACTGATAGTTATATACATTTACGGAATATCTTTGGAGTTTCCTTAATAAAATATTTTCAAAAGAACTGCCATTTTTTATATTTTTCAATAAGTCAATAAATTTTCCCCCTTCTCCATAAGGAACCAATACGGACATTTGATTTTTATCGTCAATAATTTTAAACTGTTCAGCAGCGCTTTTAAATTGAAACTCAAAGCGGGAGCTTACCAGGTATTTCATAATTCCCCTGGCATCCAAAGAATTACTTTTCCAAAAAAGCTCAGAAAAATAAGGGAGGAATACGCTCGGATCCAGGGGATTATTCAAGCCTTCTTTACACATCCGCTGTGCTGTTTCACTGGCTTTTCGGAGTGTTCCGGGGGGCGGCTTACGGGGTGCGTTAAAAACAACAACCTTGCCAAGTTCGTCCGCTGCATTAAGCTTTCCTTCCCGGTTGCACCTTCCCGCAGCCTGGGCGATAGAATCCAGCCCGGCCATAGCCCGGTATACTACGGGGAAATCTATATCGACCCCCGCTTCAACCAGCTGAGTACTGATAACCCGAATCGCTTTTCCAGCCGCCAATTTTTCCTTTATTTTTTTTATCACATCACTACGGTGCTGGGCGCACATGAGCGCTGAAAGGTGATAAGTCCCCTTAGGCATAAGTGCATGGAGTTCCCGGCAGCTCTTTCTATCTGACACAATACAGAGAACCTGTTTGTAGGCGCTTAGTTCCTCCGATAGTTCCTTCCATTCAGTGATTGTTGATTGATCCGGCGGCATTGTAACCTTGACCCGTTCTAACCGGCCAAATAAATCAGGGACATCGTGTATGATTTCCCGTATTGAATCTTTCGGCAATCCAGGAAATTGTAGGAACGCCTGCTGTTTCTCAAGGGCCGGCTTCGTGGCAGTACAGATAACAACACTTACCCGGTAGTGTTCAACTAAAAGCCGCAGTGTTTCCAGAATAGGCGCCAAAAAATCAGTGGGGATAAGCTGGGCTTCGTCAAGAACAATAACACTATTTGCGATATTATGTATTTTCCTACAACGTCCGGCTTTATTCGCAAAAAGCGATTCAAAAAATTGAACAGCCGTTGTGATGATTATAGGGGCATCCCAATTTTCAGATGCCAGCCGTCCGCGAATGGTAGAATCTTCCTCGGCAAGGCTCGAATGATGTTCAACCAGCTCATCATCCCCAAAAACCTCCCGGAACACATCGGCATTCTGCTCAATAATACTTGTATAGGGGATAACGTAAATAACACGATCCTTTTTATACTGTTCCGCATGTTTTAAAGCAAAGGCCATACTCGACAGGGTTTTCCCACCACCGGTCGGAACGGTTAACGAGAAAAATCCTGATTGCCAGACTGCTGCAGCCCGGCAATCCGATAAAACCCGCTGACGGGCTTCATATAACCTGAGGTTCCTTCCTAGGGATTTTGCTTTTCCCTCCATGTAGTTATTAAATCGTTGTTGTAATTCAGTAATGCTACGATAACCCTTTCGACTTGCACTTTTTTCGCTGTCCATATAATTTTCAGTATCCAGACGGTCAGCGTCAACGAGACAGGAGAAAAGCATACGTATCCATAGTGAAGCATCAAGTTCTTGTGGCTTGAACTTCCAGGGGCTTTTTTGAGGTTTTAGCGAAGAGAGGGGAAACTTAAATTCTTCCGCTATTTTATCGGTTTTAACCTGCTGTAAACGGTTTACTAACGCGCTTGGTGAACCAATATAATCTGCTAATCCTGCATGGTGTCCTGCAACGCAATAGGAAAGGATGCGGCCTGTCCCCCGGTCAAATGATTCTTCCACTAATTTTGCGCCAGCCCCTGAATGCTCAAGCCTTCCCGGGGATTCGGAAGAGGCTTCCTCATCGTATCCGCTTTTATTGCATATATACCGCTGCCATTCTACAGTTCCCTTTCCGGTATCGTGGCTCATACCCAGGACATAGGCCCACTCGGCGGAGTCAAAGGACTTTGCGAATTCTGCGGCTAATTCTGCAGTTCCCTGCAGATGCTCATTTAATGATTGGGGTTTTGCCCATTGTTCATTGAGTAATTTTCGTACATGTGCAATAAAGTCCATTTTTTGTACCGCCAATTACATTTTCATTACAAAATCTTCAGGTAAGGTATTTCTAATTGTCGGTTATCTTCAAAAGAAGATTTTTCTTCCCTAATGCGGATCTGACTATATACTTCTTTTTCTTCGTACCATTGTAAATTGATTAAATAGCCAAGATTGCCATCTCTTCCAATAATTGAGGTTTCACTCACTGTTTTTGGAAAAATTCTCGTACTTTTGATATAATTCATATTTCCTCCAGAAATTTTATATCCCAATATCATGAATAGAGTATAATACTATTTTAAAGTCCTGCCAATGGAAATTTTCAAAATACCTTACACCCTAATTCAATATCAGGTGTAACAAAATATCCCAAAACCATGTTTCAACCCACGCATTACCCAAAATGCGACACTACCGCTATTATACCCCAATTATCGTTCCGTTACGAGAGCCCCTAGAGCATTATTCCCCAAATGTTTTCGCAAATTGGGTAGTCTCCATTTCATCCCCGCTTTTTGTCACACTCCGCCAAAATGTCTAGATAGGGTTTAAGAATGCTTCCAGCCTGAATTTTTCCATTTTGGGACGGTTGCCCATGCAGAGAGCCTCTCGGTCGTTAATTTCGACCATCACATATTTTTCGATTTCATCTTTCCGGTTCCACCGGGCGGTGGAATAGGCAAGCCCTATGGCAAGCTGGCTGTTTTCCGTTTCTGAAGGAACATGACTGGAAAGTGGAGGGGAACATGATTATGGGCGTTATGCAATGGTACGATACGGATAACTGGTTTCTTGTTTCCATGCTCTTTGATGTGGTTTGCGATACATTTCAGTTTGCGTACAAAGGCAGGCTGTACCAAAAACAGATTACCAAGGCGGGAAAACACTATTTTGAAGGGCTTGTACGTTCATAACGTTCGGATCTTTTTGAACTTCCCGCTTGAATCGCGGTATTGAATATTTGCTGCTATTACTTTTTAAAAAATGTTTTTACAACTCTGATTATGGAAACACTTATACTGTTGACCATCCCCATACTATTTCCCCGGTATTGCGGGTTCCGATATATCGGAGTTTATCTTTTCTCGTACCAGTTCGCCAATGAGCTGTGATACCGTTTTATGAGTGGATGCTGCCTTTGTAATAAGATAATTTGCGGCCACTTCGTCAAGGGAACGCAACAATTCCCGCTGACGAGTCAGAGGACCGCCAACACCTATCCGTATCGGAGGGATCTTTTTTGTATATAGCTCATCAAGGGTATTCGCTTCTTCTTCGGTCATTATGGCTGCCATAGTATTCCCCTAAATATTTGCGATCTCCCGCAACTGCTTGCGGCATTTCATCGCATGAAAAACATAATACGAATTCTCCCCCAGTTTCATTGAAGAGGATTTCCAGCGGATTCCCGGACAAATCATAACCAATGAGCAGATACTTGTCCTCTTCGCCTTCGATCGGCTCTTCAAAAACAAAGGTTTTAAAGGCCCATCGAATATCAGCTTCCGTAACTTCATGCTTAAAGGCTGATTCATGGAACGAAATATCTAACTCCATGGGATAAATTATACCCTTTTAATAGTTAAAGTAAAGACGGAAATTTGATGTCTGCACCTCTGTGTTGCCTCGAACTAAGGTGCTTTTGCAAGTTTCTCGCCCTAAGGGCGGCGAAATTGCACTTTTTAGTGATTGTGATTTCAAAATTTGATATGTTTATTTATTCCAAATATTGCCTATATGGCCCTTGTCCCCGCTGTGTGCCAAGCCACCCTATTGCATAAATTTTCATCTTTATGTATAATTATGCATGATTGGAGCTCATGGAGGGTTTTGATGATCGAACTAAAGGGGGTCTGCAAATCCTTTGGGCATTTGAAGGTCCTGAAGGATATTTATCTGCATGTCCGGGCAGGGGAAAAGCTGGTGATCATCGGCCCCTCGGGATCCGGCAAGAGTACCCTTATCCGCTGTATCAATGCCCTGGAGGAGCCTGACGATGGGGAGGTTTTTCTCAATGGGGAACCCCTTTTGCGGACCACCCGTACCTATCTGGTGCGATCCTACTGCGCCATGGTGTTCCAGCAGTTCAACCTCTACCCCCACATGACTGCCCTGGAGAACATCACCCTGGCGCCCATCAAGCTGCAAAAGAAGGGCAAGGCCGAGGCGGAGGAAATCGCCTACCACTACCTGGATGTGGTGGGGCTCCGGGATAAGGCTGCAGCCTATCCTGCAACCCTGTCCGGGGGACAGCAGCAGCGTATCGCCATTGCCCGGGCCCTGGCGACTAAACAGAAGATACTCCTCTTTGATGAGCCCACCTCGGCGCTGGACCCGGAGATGGTTCAGGAGGTGCTGGACGTGATCATTCGCCTTTCCCGGGAGTCCATCACCATGGTGGTGGTGACCCACGAGATGGGCTTTGCCCGGCAGGTGGCGGACCGGATCATCTTTATGGACAACGGGGTCCTGGTTGAGGAAGGGAAGCCGGAGGAATTTTTTGAACATCCAAAAAATGAGCGCACCAGTGCGTTCTTAAGTAAAATTTTGCGTTAAGTAAGGAGGAAAAGAATGAAGTTTGCGAAAAAAATGGTGTGTGTGGCTTTGATTCTAGCGGCTGTGGCCGGTACGGTATTTGCCGGGGGAAAACAGGAAAGCGGCGGTTCCGGGGATGTGGACAAAATTAAGGGCCACGGGGTACTGCGGGTGGGGGTTAAATCGGATGTACCGGGATTTGGGCTCCAGAACCCGGCAACCGGGCTCTATGAGGGCTTGGAAATAGAACTTTCCAAACTCATCGCCCAGGAGATCTTTGGGGATTCCTCCAAGGTAGCTTTTACCCCGGTAACCGCCAAGACCCGGGGCCCCCTGCTGGATAACGGGGACATCGATCTGGTTATCGCCACCTTTACGGTTACTGAGGAACGGAAGCTGACCTACAACTTTTCTACCACCTACTACACCGATGCGGTGGGTATGCTGGTTAAGAAAGCTGCGGGGATCTCCGGCCTTAAGGACCTGGGGGGTAAGACCATCGGGGTTGCCCAGTCCGCTACCAGCCGGGTGGCGATTAAAGAAGCGGGGGACAAGATCGGGGTGAGTTTTGGCTTTTCGGAATTTGCCACCTATCCGGAGATCAAGGCGGCCCTGGATTCCGGCCGGGTTGATGTGTTCTCCGTGGATAAATCCATCCTGGCCGGTTACCTGGACAATGAAACAGTAATCCTGCCGGAAGCCTTTTCTCCCCAGGAGTACGGCATTGCCAGCAAAAAGTCAAATACCGAATTAGCCTCTTATATAGATGGTCTGATTTCAAAGTGGCTCAGTGACGGAACCATTGCCGGCCTGGTCAGCCAGTTTAATCTCTAGGAAACGTGAGCAGCGGACCGTTTGCCCTGTGGCGTTGGGGGCGTTTATTTAAGGATTTCCCGGGCTTTCTGGAGGGCTTTAGGATCACCCTGCTGGTGTCGATCCTGGCCCTGCTCTTAGCCCTGATCCTTGGAATCATCTTCGGCCTTTTTTCCACTTCCAACAAAAAAATACTGCGGGCTATTGCCAGGGTGTATGTGGAATTTTTCCAGAATACACCCCTGGTGGTCCAGGTGTTTTTTGTGTATAACGCCCTGCCCTATGTGGGGATCACCCTGGATGTGTTCTCCATAGGAATGCTCTGCGTGGGTATCTACCACGGGGCGTATGTGTCCGAAGTGGTCCGGGCGGGGATTAGCTCCATAGCGAGGGGGCAGATGGAGGCCGCTAAGTCCCAGGGCTTTTCCTATCTCCAGGCTATGCGCTGGATCATCCTCCCCCAGACCATCACCATCGTGCTGCCCCCTTTGGTAAACCAGGCGGTAAACCTCATCAAAAATACTTCGGTGATGGCCCTTGTCGCCGGGGGGGACCTGATGTACCGGGCTGATTCCTGGGCGTCTAACGGTACCCTGAGTTACGGCCCGGCCTATATCATTACCGGGGCCATGTACTTCATCCTTTGCTTCCCCCTGGTAAGCTGGGCACGCCGTCATGAGCTGCGAATCAAAAACCGGGACACCCAGACGGTCCGGCCGGCGGCCTTGTCGGCTAAGGGGGGCCAATGAACACCCAGGTTTTTGCGGATATTTTTACTCCCCCTAATGTCCGGTATATCCTGATCGGCCTGCGGACTACCCTGCTCATTTCCCTTGCCACCGTGGCGGCCAGCGTTGCCTTAGGCTCCGTGCTGGCCCTATGCAGAAATTACGGGCGCCGGTTTTTTGGCAGGATAGCTTCTATATATATAGAAGTGTTTCGCAGTACCCCTCTTTTATTGTGGATACTGATCTGTGTGTTTATGCTGCCCTTCGGCACCTACCTTATCCGGGGTGGTCTGGCCCTGACTCTCTACACTTCCTCGGTGATCGCAGAAATTGTGCGGGGCGGGCTTAATTCCATCGACAAAGGGCAGTTCGAGGCTGCCCGGTCCCAGGGGTTCAGTTTTCTGCAGGCCCTCAGGTACATCGTGCTGCCCCAATGCTTCATGCGCATAGTCCCCTCCCTGATGAGCCAGATCATCACCACTGTTAAGGATACTTCCTTTTTTGCCCAGTTCGCCATTGCGGAATTTTTCTTCAACAGCAAAAACCTCATGGGTATACTTTCCAAAAATACCGTGGTGAGCAGCGCCCATATTTTTGTACTCTACTGCTTTATCGCCTTGGTTTACTTTGTCATCAACTTTTCCCTTTCCTGTATTGTGCGGAAGCTTGCTAAAAATGAACAAGGGCTGTCCCTGCACCCGGAACAGTAGGCTTTTCTCTGAGCGAAGAAAAGCATAGGGGGAATCAGTCATCATCTGTGTTGAAATCATCGAGGGGAACACCCAGTACCGTACAGGCTTCTACCATTTCTTTATAAGAGAGGTAAAAACCGCTGTCCCATTCTTTATAATCAAACACATACCATTTATATTGGGGGAAAGCCGGAGCACGGAACGCCCTTCTTTACGACGCACTGCCAGCCCATCACATGGGCAAGCTCCAGAAAATCCGAATCCGCGATGGGTGTAATGGTTCCAACTTTTTGAACACTTGATAAAAGCATACCCCCACAGATGTTAAGATGTCACCATAAATATCTTAAAATTTATAAGTGTGAAGGCGTGAGCGCCCTTTGGCGCCTATAATAACAAAACCCATCCTTACGGATGGGCTTTTAACTGTTGCCGCCAAAGGGAATTGCCTTGACACAAGGATTTTCAGTCCTTTGCTCTACCAACTGAGCTACAGCGGCGGGATGAATATCTTTATACCCGGGGATAAAAAAAAAGTCAAGAGGATTTTACTAGGCGGTTTAAGGCTTTTTCTGCAAGCCGGGCCAGGAGAGTTGCGGCGCTGCTGAGGGGGGCCGGATTGGCGGTGAAACGGGGGTGGTGGATGCCCTCGGGGCTGCCCACACCGATGTTCCAGAAGACCCCCTTAATCCGCTGTTGGTAGAGGGCGAAATCCTCGCCCCCCATGCCCTGCCTTGAAGGGCCTACCGCAAGCCCCAGTTCCCGGGCGGTGTCCGCCACAAAGGCGGTCAGAGTGGGATCGTTATCCGTGGCGGGGGAACTCATGGCCCAGGTAAAATCAATGCGGGTATTGCTGGTCAGTTCAACCCCCTTCACAATTTCCCCAAGCCGTTCGGCAATGCTGGTGTATTTATCGGTTCCCAGGGAACGGATTGTCCCTTCAATCGACGCTTCCGGGGGGATCACGTTCCAGGTATTACCCCCCTCTACATGGGTTATGCTCAGCACCGAGGGGTCAAAGGGGTTAGCATTGCGGCTTACGATGGATTGGGCGGCAACAATGATCTGCCCCAGGGCTATGATGGGGTCCCGGGAAAGATGGGGGTAGCCCGCATGGCCGCCCACGCCCCGGATTTTCATGGTAAAGGCGCCCACCGCAGCATAAGTTGCACCGGGGCTGACGCCGATTTGCCTCAAGGGGAGGTCCGGGCTGACATGGAGACCGTAGATTTCCACTGCGTCCGCCAGAACGCCGGTGGCCAGAACTTTGGCGGCTCCCTTGGCGGTTTCCTCCGCAGGCTGAAAGATCAACTTCACCGTACCGGGGAGTTTTCCCTTTTCCGCGGAAAGCAGTGTTGCCGCACCCAGCATGGCGGTGGTGTGGAAATCGTGGCCGCAGGCGTGCATACGCCCGGAATATTCGGAAGCATAGGGGAGACTCGAATCTTCAGTGATGGGGAGGGCGTCAATATCGCAGCGCAGGGCAACCACGGGTTCTCCGCTCCCAATTTGGGCGACAAGGCCGGTTTCCAGCCCCGTGTCAAGAATTTCCACCCCCAGGCCGGTAAGAAACTCCCGGATACGGGCGGTGGTTTCAAATTCCGCAAACCCCAATTCGGGATGCCGGTGGAACCACTGGAAATGGGAGACCAGTTTTTCCTGCAGGGGTTCCCTATCCATTATGCACTCCCCCTTGAGGGGATATTGTTAAAACGCCCCCGGTCGTGCTTCTCGTTCCAGCCTGAAGTATCCGGCCCCAGGGCGAGAAGCTGGTAGGGGTTATGCCCATGGGAGCCCAGCTGGTACCCCCGCTTGATGGCGTCAAAATCCGTGGTATCCCCAAAGCCCGGGGTCTGAAAAAGGTCCTTGGCATAATTCCAGAGGTTCGGAAAATCAACGAGCCGGTTCCGGTTGCACCGGAATACCAAATTATAGGCCGTATCGAAACGGGCCAGGGTAACGTAGAGCCGTATATCAGAATCAGTAATACTGCTGCCAAAAAGATAACGGTTTTTCCCGAGCCGTTCCTCCAGGATGTCCAGGCGCTTAAAAAGGAGCTCGTAATTTTTTTCATATTCCCCTTGATTTTCGGCAAACCCCGCCTTGTAAACAGCGTTATTAACTTCATGGAAAATAATATCATTCAACCCATCAATATCAGTGCGCAAATCCGGGGGATAGAGATCCGGGGCGTCTTTTTTATGCAGGGGCGCCCAGGCAGTCTCCCAGTGGTTAGTCAGCTTGAAATAATCGTTGTTCACCACCTTGCCGGTGCTTATATCCACCACCGCGGGAACCGTTGCCCTGCCGGTATAAGCGGGATCGGCCTTTTCATAGGCCTCCGAAAGATACCGGATTTTCAACACCGGATCGACCCCGGCGGGATCGAGGGAAAATTCCCAGCCCCTATCGGTCCGCACCGGATTAGCCTTCCCAATGCTGATAGCCTCCGTCAGTCCCAGGAGATTGAGGACGATGATCTGCCGGTGAGCCCAGGGGCAGATCGCCGCCCAGAGCAGCCGATATCTCCCCGCCTCCACCGGAAGCTCCCCGGGACCGCTGCCAAAGGGCGTAGTAAATCGGTTAGCCTGGCGCACAAAGGCGCCCTCTGCGCTTATTTCATGAGCCGATTCTGAAGTTGCAACCATGATCGCCCCCTTGCAAATTACATATAATTCATATAATGTTAATAGGCGTTAATTTAACCCCTTTTAGACGCCATGTCAATGCGTATTGGAGAATTACATATCATGGGGAACCTCGAATTTAGATTAATGGAAAAAGAAGATTTCGGTGCAATAGTAACTCTCATGGCGGGAACTTTTTTTCATTCCGCCCTCTATACCTGGGCAGCCCCTGATGAGGAGGAACGGCGGCGGCTCCTCAATGCCATGTTCCATCACCGGGCACAAGGCTGGCTCGCATACCAGACCGAGCTTGTCTTAGAAGCGGGCGTCATCGTGGGCTCCGCCACTTGGATTCCCCCCAAGAACGGTGAGGAGGAGCCCGTCAAGAATACCGGTTCCATGGACGATGTTTTCAAGGGCCTTTCCCCGGGGGTGGCGGAACGGTGGATGGTATTCCAGGCCATCATCGAAGCCCAGGAAAAAAGTATTCCTCCCCTTGCTTGGGAACTGGCCCCCATAGCGATTGCCCCGGAAGCGCAGGGCAGAAAGATAGGATCCAAACTGATAGCAAAAAAGCTTGAAGAGATAGACCAGGCCGGTCTGCCCTGTTTCCTGGCAACCCAGGATCGGATAAACTTGGAAATCTACGGACGCTTCGGATTCAAAAAGACTGATGAAATTCCAATCGCCCCCGGCGGGCCTATCAGTTACGGTATGTTCCGTGCAGCCGGTGTGCCGGATTCGCTCTAGACTGTGTTAAAAAGGAGTTACCCATGTCAATCAGCATTGCCCAGGACGCCACGCAACTTATCGGAGGGACCCCGCTGGTTAAACTTAACCGCCTTGCCCCCAAGGATGGGGCGGATGTCTATGTCAAGCTTGAAAGTTTTAATATCGGGGGCAGCGTAAAAGACAGGATTGCCCTCAATATGATTAACGCCGCGGAGGCGGAAGGAAAAATTAAACCCGGAGATACCCTGATTGAAGTAACCAGCGGCAATACCGGGATAGGCCTGGCCCTGGTGGCGGCGGTCAAGGGCTACAAATTAATAATCGTCATGGGGGATAACGTTAGTGTGGAGCGGCGTCAGCTTGCCCAGGCCTACGGTGCGGAGGTGGTTATTGTCAGCGCCGTGGGGGGCATAAAAACATCCTTTGACAAGGCGGCGGAACTGATCGCCCAGCATGGCTACTTTGAGGTTAAGCAGTTTGAAAACCCCCACAATCCCGAAACCCATGAGCGCACCACGGGCCCGGAAATTGTCGAAGCCCTGGGCAAAGCGCCCGACGCCTTTGTCGCGGGCATCGGTACCGGGGGCACCATCACCGGCGTAGGGCGCTATCTCAAAAAGCTCCGGTCCGATGTGCGGATCGTTGCGGTGGAGCCCGACGCCTCGCCGGTGCTGAGCGGCGGCACGGGCGGTCCCCACGCTATCCAGGGGATCGGCGCGGGGATCATCCCCAAGGTTCTGGATACGGGGATCTACGATGAGATAATCCGCATCACCAACGATGAAGCCCGGGATACGGCCCGCGCCCTGGCGGCGAAGGAAGGGCTCCTGCTGGGTTATTCCGCCGCAGCCGCCATCCTCAGCGCGACCCGGGTTGCGGAACGTTTGGGAAAAGGCAAGTCCGTGGTTGTTATTGCCCCGGATACGGGGGAACGGTACCTATCCACACCCCTGTATAAATTCGAGTAACCCCATGGCATATAAAACGTGGTTTGCGGGCGAAACAAACAATGCAAGCGGCGCCTTTGTGCGGCAGGGGAATCATTTTACCGCCCCCTTCGGCGCCGGAGAGGGGGAACTCCCCATAGAAGCCGGACGATACCGGCTCATCTGGTCCGCGGCCTGCCCTTGGGCGACCCGGCAAATGATAGTCCGGAGCCTCCTGGGCTTGGAAAAGGTCCTGAGCGTGGGCCTGGTGGACCCCATACGGCCCGCCAAGGAGTACAGCGACTGGGCTTTCAGCCTGGACCCGGGAGCTGTGGACCCGGTTTTAAAGGTGAAATACCTCAGCGATCTCTACCTGGCCTCGGATCCCAATTACCAGGGCCGTTTTACGGTCCCCGCCATTGTGGACATCCCCTCCGGCACGGTGGTGAACAACGATTACTTTAACCTTAGCTATTACTGGGAAACGGTGTGGCAGGATTTCCATAAACCGGACGCCCCTGACCTTTTTCCGGAAAAGCTGCGGCAGGATATCCAGGAGCTCAACAGTATCATTTTTCACGATGTAAACAACGGGGTGTATAAAGCGGGGTTTGCCCGTGGTCAGGCAGCCTACGAAGCGGCATATCACCGGGTGTTTAAGCGCCTGGATTGGCTGGACGGGCGGCTCTCCACCCAGCGTTATCTTTTTGGGGATTCCATCACCGATTCGGACATCCGGCTCTGGGTAAGTTTGGCGCGGTTTGACGCAGCCTATTACAATGCCTTCCGGGTAAACCGAAACCGGCTGACCGATTTTCCCCACCTCTGGGCCTATGCCCGGGATCTCTACCAGATTCCGGCCTTTGGCGAAAATACTCACTTTGATCATATCAAAGCCCATTACCACGTATGCTGCGATCCGGGGAATGTCTTTGGCATTGTTCCCAAAGGCCCCGATGCGGCTGCCTGGAAAATCGCCCATGGGAGAGAAAAACTGGCTATACACCCGGCTTGAACAGATTTTCTTGTTGACAGGGCCTGGATAAGCGTATAATCTTTTATAACTTATTAACTCGATATGAGTAATAAAATATTCTTAAGGAGGAATATATGTTTTCATCATCAAAAAAAGGTCTATTTCGACAAAGGGCAGCTATTGTTGCCATCATGTTGTCTACCGCCATGGGACTATATGCGGGGGGCAGCAAAGAACCGGGCGCTTCCGGAAATTCGGAAACTAAAACGATAATCTACGCCGCCACTGCGGGTATGCCCAGGCCCTTTTCCTACGTGAATGCGGACAACAAACTGGAGGGGCATAATATAGAGCTTATCCAGGCAATTTTTGCCCGCCTCCCCCAGTATGAATTACGGTTTGAAGTTACCGATTTTCCGTCCATCTTTTCAGGGCTCGATTCGGACCGGTATCAGCTTGGGGTTAACAACTTCGGCATGAATAACGAGCGCAAGGAAAAATACATCTTCAGCGATCCGATTTTTAAGAACACCGACATCGTAGCCTTCTCGCCGACCGCTAAAATTCCGTCCGGTAAGATCGGATCCTTCCGCGAACTGGCGGGACTGACCACCATCAACGCCACGGGGAATAATGCTTCCACTATTTTACAGAACTACAACAACGCAAACGCCGATGCTCAGATAAAACTTAATTACACCGATGCGGATCTGGTTACCCAGGTGCAGGATGTGGAGAATGGAAAATACGATTTTATTCTGCTTGATAAACCCCTCTATGATGAATATGTCAAGGTATACGATCTTAAGCTGAAAGCCGTGGAGATTACCCCGGAATTGCTTGCCCAAATTACCAATTCTCCCTACACCTATTTTATCATCGCCAAGGGATATGAAAAACTTGCCGGTGAAATCAACACCGTTCTGCGGGAACTGGTAAAAGACGGTACATCAAAGGCGATTAACCTGAAATATTTCGGTTCCGATTACACACCGGACTGAGAAAGCCTGCGGACGGTTAAGTCCGTTGGGGATAAGGGGGAAAACAAATGGCTAAGTTATTCGATTTCCCATTGGTATTTACCCAGATTCCGCTCATTCTGGAAGCGCTGCCCATGACCCTGGCCCTCACCATCCTGGCGTTCATCGGCGGGCTCATGGTGGCGCTTCCTATTGCCATTGTAAAAATGAACAAGGTACCGGTGCTGCGCCAAATATGCGCAGTATTTGTGTCAATTACCCGGGGCACCCCGGTGCTTGTTCAATTGTATCTGATTTACTTTGGCATCCCCCTGATGTTTAAGTATATCAACTTTTATCACGGCACTAATTTTAATGTGCGGAATGTGCCTTCCATTGTGTTTGCCCTTATCGCCCTGGCGCTGAACGAAGCGGCGTACAATTCAGAAACAATCCGCGCCGCCCTGCAGTCGGTTGCCAAGGGGCAGATAGAAGCCGCCCACTCCCTGGGGATGACGGGGATACAAACCTTAAAGCGGGTCATTATTCCCCAGGCTTTTCTTATCGCCATGCCGCCCCTGGGCAATTCCCTTATCGGCTTGCTCAAGGGAACCTCCCTGGCCTTTGTCTGCTCCCTGGTGGAGATGACCGCCCGGGGTAAAATTCTGGCGGGGGTGAACTATCGGTATTTTGAAGCCTACTGTTCCCTGGCAATTATTTACTGGGTCCTTACCCTGGCTATAGAACAGGGGCTGCGTCATGCGGAAAAGAAACTCCGCATACCCGACACCGCCCCGCCCATAGTCATTGGAAAGGATCATATATGATTGAGATCCAAGGGCTTAGTAAACGGTTTAACGACAATATCGTGCTGGATGATCTGAATCTGCATATCGAAAAAAGCCAGGTGGTGGCGATTATCGGCCCATCGGGTACGGGAAAGTCTACCCTGCTGCGGTGCATGAACCTGTTGGAACAGCCGGAAAAGGGCAGTATCCGTATCGGGGATTTTTCCATGGACCTTACGGACAAAACAAGCCATAACCGGGTTGAACTCCGTAAGCGCACAGCGATGGTGTTTCAGCAGTTCAATCTCTTTCATCACAAAACGGCGCTGCAAAATGTTATGGAAGGGCTTATTACCGTAAAAAAGCTGAAGCACGCCGATGCGGAAGAACTGGCGCGGAAACATCTGGCGGACGTGGGCCTTTCCGACCGGCTGGGACACTATCCCCAGCACCTTTCCGGCGGGCAGCAGCAGCGGGTTGCCATTGCCCGGGCGCTTGCCATGAGTCCTGAGGTACTGCTCTTTGACGAGCCCACCTCAGCGCTGGACCCTGAACTGGTGGGGGAAGTGCTGGACACCATACGGGAGACAGCCCGCAGCGGGTACACCATGATGCTGGTTTCCCACGAAATGAATTTTGTACGGACCGTTGCGTCCCGGGTTATCTTTCTGGAAAACGGAAAAATTATCGAAGATGGAACTCCTGTGGATGTGTTCAACCGCCCGAAACATCCGCGTACAAAAGAATTTTTGGCAAAGATGAATCAACTTAACGGACCGGATTATATTATCTAACCTTTTTCATTCGGAAGGGAACACGATGAAACAATTAATTACCAACATACAGGTTTTTGACGGAACCCACGAGCCGCTCATTGAACATGCCTCCATTATTATTGACAATAACATTATTACTGAAATAACCCAGGAAAATGTTTCCCGGGATCAGTTTGACACGGTTACCGACGGCAGGCTTTCCACGGCGATTCCCGGTCTGACCGACTGCCACGTGCATTTTTCAATTTCCAAAGCCCCGGGACAGCTTGATGCCATGCGCATAGACGAAACCGCTATCCGGGCGGCAAAAAATGCGGAAGCAACCCTGTACCGGGGCTTTACCACCGTTCGGGACGCGGGGAGCCTGGTGTTCGGCCTGAAAAAAAGCATTGATGAGGGCTATGTAGACGGTCCGCGGATTTTCCCTTCCCATGGGATCATCTCCCAAACTTCGGGACACGGCGATTCCCGGGGAAGCCAGGCCCAGGGCAAAACCGTTTTTGGACACGATTCCCCAACCATGAAGACCGGCGCCTTTATCACCGCCGACGGGGTTCCGGAGGTGCTCCATGCGGTGCGGGAACAACTGTTTCTGGGCGCATCCCAGATAAAAATAATGGCCGGCGGAGGAATCGGCTCCCTCTACGATCCCCTGGAATCCCTGCAGTTTACCCCGGAAGAAATGCGCGCAGCGGTACAGGCAGCCGCTGATTTTGGCACCTATGTGTTTGCCCATTTATATACCCCCCAGCAGATGCAGCGTGCAGCGGAAGCGGGTGTGCAATGTTTTGAACACGGAACCCTGCTGGATAAAGAAACTGCCCAAATCATCAAGAATAAAAATATCTGGCTCTGTCCGCAGTTTGCCCTGTTCTTTGATAACTTTGTCTCCGATGTGGTTACCAGCCCAACCCAGGACCGGAAGCGCCTGTTGGTACAAAAGGCAGCCTACACCCAAGCGGAGATCATCAATGAATTTGATCTCCCCACCGTTTTCGGCACGGATCTTGCCATGACCAAAGAATGGTGCGACCGGTACCAGCCTGCGGAATTCCGTTCAAAAAAGAAGGTCCACGGCAGCTTTAAGGGCCTGCTCACCGCCACCGGAAATGTCCAAGAACTATTCAAACTGTGCGGCTACCGAAACCCCTATCCCGATGGAAAAATAGGAGTTCTGGAAGCAGGTTCCTTCGCAGATATACTGCTTATAAAAGGCAATCCCGCAGCGGACCTTGATCTCCTTTCGGACATCAACAATATAAAGATGATTATGAAGGATGGAAAAATCTACAAGAATACCCTATAAGCGGTTTCGTCTTGCCGGGACTTTTCCCGTTCCGCCCTGGCCAGCCAGGCGTATTATCTCGTTGCCGTCTCCATATGCCACTCCAGTATGCGATCCCCCCGGTAAATACTCCTTCTTGTATTATGTGACATCGGCGGGCGGGGGGAGGGGTACACCTGGCTTCATGTATGTGGAATTCCCTGCTGTAGTAGACCTGCGCAGCAGGGCTGCGGAAGCAGACTCTACACGCACATGAAGACGGGTGCACCCCTCCCCACGCCCGTCTTTGCCGACAACGTCTTTGCCGACAAAATACAAAACAGGGGCATTCACCGGTTAAATTTCCGTTCCGACATAGCCAGGGCCAGATCAACCTCGGCTATGGTTACCCCCAGGCGGGCAGCGATGGTTTCGGCGGAAAAGCCGTTCCGGGATAGCTCAAGGACCAGCTCTGTCAGGGGGGTCTTAGGTTTAACTTGGTTGGGTGATCGGATAAACCGTGGCCCGGCGGATTGCCCGGTTTCCGCTTCAGGAACCGCCGGATCAAGGGAGCCGCCGGATGAGTCGATGGCGGGATCGGCGGGCGCTACTTGCAACGAAGTTTCCCGCGCTACTTGCAACGAAGTTTCCCGCGCTACTTGCAACGAAGTTTCCCGCGCAGCTGCAGTCTCCTGCCCCGGAGTTTCAGACGTGGTGTCCGGCTCCGGAAGGATGACCTCCAGGGAGGACCTGAGTCCCCGGGCTCGGCCAAGGGCGGCGTAAGCCCCTTCGGTTTGGACGCCATTGGTACCGTTGGTATGGGCTCCCTCGGAAGGGCGGGGCGTGGGCGATTCGCCGGCCAGAGCGCTTAGGGCGCTTTCCTGGGTATTCCGCCGGTCCAGTTCACGGGCATAGACGGCGATACGGCGGTCCAGGGTGTCGATCAGGGCCTTGACGGATTTTGCCTTATCTTCCAGGAGGGTAAGGTTCTGATCTGTCTTCAGATCGATTCCGTCAATGAGCAGGTCTACCTCCTCCTTAAAATCTTTAAGAAGGCGCTCGGCGCCGGTGCGGCGGCGGAGGTATGCAAGAAAATATATAAACGAAAAACCGCAGATTATCAGGCTGGCGGCGGAAAAGATAAGGGACAGGGTCATTGGGCTACCCGCTTAAATCAATATTTTTTCCCAGGGCCGGGTCCCGAATAACCGAAGGATCATCCCCAGCCCGTGGGTCTGCAAACAACAGTTCCGTATCCCCGCCATCCTGCCCTTCCCCTTCGTCCCGGCGTTTCCGGGGGGAGCGGTCCTTGATCCGTTCCGGTCCCTGGCCGGCATCCTGGGATTCATTAACCGACTGGATCCGTTCATCGGTCCTGCGCTGAATCTGGGCGCCCTGAATTGACTGCTGAAGCTGGAGTCCCTGCTTTTGGTTCGCCTGCTCCTTGCCAACCTTGTCAACCTGGGTAAAGAGGGTCTGCAAATCAATCGGATTAATTGCCATCGAGACCCCGCATTCCATCCATGTCCGGTTCTTCGTACTTCGTTATTTTAACTAAACCATCTTCCAGGACAAAGGTCACCGCACGGTATTCGGTACGGACATCTTCCTTGGCATCCTTTATCATCACCCGAACCCCGGGATACACCTTGGCGGAAGCGGAAACCCGTCCCCGGGCCTGAAGGTTGTTTAATAAATCCTGGGCTGCTTCAATATCCTCGGTGTTTTTCTTTATATCCGTAATGGTTTCCACCCGTTTTTCATCCAGTTCCTGGAGATAGGCTTCTTTATCCTCCGGCAGGGACTTACGCTGTTGTTTAATATTGATCAGGGTCTGTATATTCAGCTTAATGTCCTCAAACTGTTTTTCCAGGGCCGCCTTTTTTTCCGCAAGCTGGGAAAGTAATTCCTTTGTTTTTGGATCCACCCCCACTTCGCAGATCGTTTCCGTACCCGCCGTGGGGCTGCCCAGCACCTTGGCGTTGATCTCCTCACCGGCCCGCAGCCGGCCCCCCACAATGGTGGCCCGCTTGCCCTGGCAGATGATCCGCTTACCGGCGTCCACCCGGGAATTGATAATACCATCGGAAGCTATTACCGAATCCCCCGCTTCGATCATCGTATTTTCAATAAACCGGGCCATCAGGGACTTCCCTGCCCGGATAATTTCCTTACCCCGTCCGGTAACACCCTGGTGGACAATGATATCACCCTCGGCGTCCAGATCCGCCTTTTCCACGGTACCGTTTACCTCGATATTACCCGCAGCCTTAACGGAAAAACCATCCACCACGTTACCGGTAATTATCACCGTACCAAGGAAGATGATGTTTCCGGTTTTAAGGTCCACATCGCCGTCAACGGTGTATACGGGCTCCACATTGATCTTTCCGTTGACCTCCACCACCTGGCCGTTCATATCGGCGATGATGGTAACCTTGTCATCTCCCACATGGACGTTCTTTCCCAGGGGCAGGACCATGTCCTTACCGTCCCTGGCCGGCAGGGGATTCCCCGTAACGGTCCTGCCGGGGGTTCCCTGTTCCGGGGGTATCTTCTTTGCCAGGGGTTGGGCCTCCACCACGTTCTGGATGATCTTAAGGTCCTTAAAATCGACCTTTCCGTTAGCACCTTCCCTAATATGCACCTTAGACTGGTTCGTTTCGAAGTTGTACTGTAAATAAGCATCCCGTCCGTTAGTCGGGGAGAGTCCTTCGGCGATCACCACCTTCTCTTTATAAACGGGCTTGTCCGCAAAATCCCGCAGATAGTCCGGATCAATTCCGAAATAAACCTTGTTGTTCTTCAAAAAAGTCTGATAGGTTTCCATAGAAACATCGCAGCCCCCGGGCCCCGGGGGCGTTACATAGAGCAGGGCCTTCATATCCTGCTCCACAATCTCCACGGTCATGGTAGCGTCGTTGGAGGGCTTATGCTCAAAGTCCCCAACCCGGACATATTCATCACTGGGGTTTTTTAAGACCTCGTTTATCACCGTTTGGTCAAAATCCTTTATACCCCGCTCACCCAGGGCAACCCTCGCCTGGGCAGGGGTAGCTTTCTTTCCGCGGCCTACGGGAGAAGAAACCTTGATATACACTCCGTCATGGCGCAGCTGGACAAAGACATAGCCGTTTTTATCCTCAATCACGGGGGCAGTAAAGTCAAAACCGCTGTCAAAGGAATCTTCCTCGGAAGATTCCTCCTCCCGGGCATAATGCCGGTAGGCCTTAATCTTCCAGTCCTTTTTCCCGGCGCCCATAATGCCCGTGGAACCCCGTTCACTTATTTCGTATTCAATCCGTCTGATAGGGAGGTTGAGCAGGGTAGCCGCCTGGGCTACCGCTTCTTCCAGGGTGGGTCCCTGGGCTTCAATGACGCTGATACCTCTGTCCTGATCCAGCTGTTCCTTCATAATATGCTGCAGCTGGACAAAATCAACCATTAATATGCTCCATTACACAATCGCACAATACCTGGTATCAGACGATACCCGGTATCTCAGACGATACCCGGTATCTCAGACGATACCTTTGCGGATATTCGTCAGTTTTGCCCTGAGGCGCAGGATTGCCTTGGTATGCAGCTGGGATACCCGCGATTCGGTTACTTCCAAAACCTGGCCGATCTCTTTTAGGGTCAGATCCTCGTAATAGTAGAGGACCAATATCTTCTTTTCCTTATCCGGTAGTTCCTCAATGGCCTCCACAATTACCCGGCGTATCTCATCTTTTTCCACAATAACATCCGGGTTGAGGCTTGAGGGAGATTCGATGCTGTCCCCAATGGAAACCTTGTCATTTTCATCGCCGGAGAACCACACATCGTTCAGGGAAAGCATGGTGGTACCGGAAATTTTCATCATGGTTTTAATGAATTCATTTTCGTCCAGACCCATGGAATTGGCTATTTCCTGGTCCGTGGCGGTTCTTCCCAGTTGGGCTTCCAGGGAACCGATGGCTTCCTCTACTTCCCGGGTTTTCTGGCGAACAGACCGGGGAACCCAGTCTATTGAACGGAGCTCATCAAATATGGCGCCCCGGATGCGGGTTACCGCATAGGTCTTAAACTTTACATTTTTTTCAGGATCAAATTTGTCGATAGCATCCAGAAGGCCGAAGACACCGAACCCTACGAGATCATCAAATTCAACATTATGGGGCATACCGACAGCAACTTTACCGGCAACATACTTTACCAGCGGGGCGTATTGCTTAATGAACATTTCGCGGATCTTCGGATCCCTCTTTTGGCGGTATTCCAGCCAAAACGCCTCTTCCGCCTTTTCTTCCAAGGCATAATCGGTAGGATTATTCCCAAGAACCTTCCCCATGGCTTATCCCTTATCTTCCCGTTTTAAAATTGTCTGGATGGCGGAAGCCATCTCATGAACATTAAAATCATCACTAAGCCCCGCCTTTTCCGCAGAGGTCTTGCCCGAACTGTCGAAAAGCCCTCCACCGGAAGAGGCCGCTCCACCGGAAGAGCCGGATTCCCCGCTCCCGCCGCCGGCCGAACCGGAAACGAACGCCCCGGACATAGAATCAAGATCCGGCAATACATCCACCGAATCAAGCTCCTCAGCGGTGAAATCCAAACCCGTAGGCAAGGCCGGCTGTAAAGGGCCCGGAGCTCCTTCCAAGCTCCCCTCCCCAGTATATCCATCTTCGCTATTCTGGTCCAGGGTGTTTCCCGATAAAGAATCTTTATTTTCATCCGAATCGCCGGGATTTTCCAATATTTCGCCCATTCCGTCCCCGAATCCCCCTGCTTCCAGGGAGATATCCGAGTTCTGATCCCCATCATCCCCGATAGAAATATCCACCTGTGAGCCAAGGCCGCCTTCCTCCCCGGGATTATCCAAGAGTTCCGG
The DNA here is from genome assembly GCF_000297095.1 of Treponema primitia ZAS-1. Taxonomy (NCBI): domain Bacteria; kingdom Pseudomonadati; phylum Spirochaetota; class Spirochaetia; order Treponematales; family Treponemataceae; genus Treponema; species Treponema primitia. The sequence continues at coordinate 26,885 of NZ_AEEA01000066.1, forward strand.
CAGGTACATGGTTATCGCCCCATAGCCTGCGGACGCCAGGGCAAAAAAGATTGCGGCAAAAACAAAGGCCCGGACCAAAAGCAAGGGAAAACCAGCCCCAGTGATAATACCGAGCAGAAAGGAGAGGATAAAACCGATACCGGCGGCTATACCGCTTACCTTCGGATTAAACATCCAGGATTCGCCCCCCTATTCCCGATCAAAGAACCGTTTCATCATCGTAGAAAAACCGGCGCTTTCTTTAATATCACTCTTCTCCATGCGCCCCACGATATGCTGGATACAAATGGAAGCCCTGCTCCTGGGCTCGGTCACCATAAAGGGCCTTTGCCGCAGTACCGCATGGGATACCGCAATATCGTCGTAGATAAAGCCCAGGTAATCCACCTTGAGGTTGAGGAACTGCCCGGCGATATTGGTCATCCGGTCCGCCACCTTCTTCGCCTCCGCCACGGAATGAACCCGGTTTACCACCAGTTTAAGCCCCATGTTGAGACTGTCAATCTCTGTGGCGATGATCTTGATAATACCGTAGGCGTCGGTAATAGCCGTAGGCTCCGGGGTGGTGATGATCACCGCGTCATCCGCAGCGGCGATGAAGTCTAACACATTGCTGGAAACACCGGCGGCGGTATCAATGATGATGATGTCCGCACTGGACAGGGTGTCCAGTTCATCGATAAAATTCATCCGCTCATCCTCGGTGAGGTTGGCGATCTTGGAAAAGCCCGAAGCGCCGGCAACGATGGAAATGCCGTACTCGGTTTCTACCATAATTTCCTTCATGGTTTTCTGCTTGCGGATCACATGGTAGAGGTTCCATTTGGGGATCATGTTGAGCATCACGTTTACGTTGGCCAGCCCCAGGTCGGCGTCCATGACAACCACCTTTTTCCCCAGCCGGGCATAGGCCAGGGCCATATTTACCGAAACATTGGTCTTCCCCACCCCGCCTTTGCCGCTGGTAATGGTGATAACCCGGGCGCGTTTCCGCTCCTTTGAGTCCTGGGAACCCTGTTCTCCGGACCCCTTCTTTTGCCGCATTATTTCCCGCAATTTTTCAGCCTGATCTTCCATTACTTTTCTCCGGAGGGGGGAAATTTCTGTTCGATTTTATCCCGGTCGATCCGGAACCCCTCAAGGTTGATTAAAAACCGGACCACACTGGCCCGATGTATATGCTTGTCGACCGGCTGGCCATCGGTGATATAGGCCGCCTCTTTCCCGTCCGCAAACAGGGCGCTGATCACATTCCCCACACGGACGGTTTCATCCAGCTTGGTGATCACCACCGATTGGTAGTTGAATGGGGCAAATTGCCGGAGTATCTCCCGGATATCGCTGTACTTGGTGCTGGCAGCCATGGCCAGGTGTACCTCCGCGGCGGGTCCGCAGACCTCCAGGAACTGCTTCATCTCCGCGAGTTTTACCGCATCCCGGGGGCTCTTGCCGATGGTATCAACCAGTATCAGGTCGGCGTCATCCTGGTAGAAGGCGATGGTCTTCCGGAGTTCATCGTTGGTATTCACGTAGGATACGGGGATCTCCATGATCTGTCCGTACTTTTCAAGCTGCTCCTTGGCGGCGATACGGTATCCGTCGATGGTGATCATCACCACCCGGAGGGGCGCCCGTCCCCAGCCGTCCACCCCATAGGCGGCGGCCAGTTTGGCGATGGTGGTGGTCTTTCCAACCCCGGTGGGGCCCACCAGTACCAGTATCCGGGGTCCCCGGCGCGGGAGTGAGGGCCGGTCGTTGGAACTATCGGTATGTATCCTGACGGTTTCCCCTATCCATTCAACTACCCTGTCCTGGACTGCGTCATAGTCTTCCAGCGCATCCAGGGAAAATTCCTTCCGCACCCGGTCCAACATGGTCTTGGTATAGGCGGGGGAAAAATCGTTCTGGTAGAAAACTTCCTCCAAGCGGTCCAGGGTGGGATGCTCCTCCTGGGGTCCTCTCAGGGTGTGGACATTGGCGTCGATCTTTTCCGTAAGGGTCTTAACCTCGTTGAGCAGTTTCTGCAGGGTAGGATCGGACGGTTTCGCAGAAGCCGCCGCAGTGGCGAGCAGTTTTTTCTTCTCTTCCTCAAAATCCAGGGGTTGATTGGGTAAACCAACCTGGCTAGTCTGGCTAGGCAGATTTTGTTGAACCGCCATTTGAGAAGACTGCCGAACTGAGTTTACGCCGTAAGCGCCGGCGGCATAGCGGAGATCCGAGGAAATATAGCCCGTAACTTCCACTCCGTCCCGGGCAAAGAGGCCGCCAAAAATTCCCCCTATCCGGATAGTCCGGTAGTTCATCACCTTGGCCCTTTCCCCGTATTTCAAACGTACCTTTTGCAAACAGTCAGCGTAGGTTGAGCCCTGTTCTATAAATTGTTCCACAGACACTTATGCTTTCCTCCTTAAACCTTCACCTTTTCTTCACTTTCCACGCTGATTTCTCCAACCGCTTCCACGGTAACATCGGCCACCACCTCGGGTACCGAAAGTACCACCAGATCCGGCAGCTCCCGTTCTGTGGAGGACTTAACCAGATACCGGGCCGCCTCAGAACAGAGGATAATGGGGTACCAGCCCTGGTCCTGTACCGCAGCCACCGACCGGGAAAGGGCCTTTATCCAGCTAATCCTGGTGGAGGGGTCCATGGCGGACATGATACCCGAGGCGGTTTCCACGGAACTATCCAGGATCTTCTGCTCCAGGCTCTGGCTTATGGTAAGCACCCGAAGCACCCGGTCATCGGTGGCGTACTGCAAACATATCTGCCGGCTTAGGGCCTGCCGGGCCTTTTCGTTGAGGAACTGCATATTTTTGGCTGCCTTGGCCGCCTGGCCGTAATCCGCCAGGGCCTCCAGAATGGCCACCATATTGCGGATGGAAACCTGTTCCCGGAGCAATGCCTGCAGTACCTTCTGAATTTCCCCAAGGCTGAGTACCTTCTGGGTCTCTTCCACCACCGCGGGGTAGTCTTTCTTAAGGGTGTCCAGAATCTCCTGGGTATCCTGACGGCCCAGGATCTCCGCGGCATGGCGCTTGATGATGTCCGTTAAATGGGTGGCGATAATCGAGGGAGGATCCACCACGGTATAACCCGCCCGTTCCGCCTCATCCCGTTTATCCTCGTTTACCCAGAGGGCCGGAAGACCGAAGGTGGGGTCCCGGGTTTTTTCACCGGGCAGCTCGTCCTTCACCCCCCCGGGATTGATGCAGAGGTAGTACCCCATGCGTATCTTGCCCCGGCCCACGTCCACACCCTGGATCTTAAAACAGTACTCCGAAGGTTCCAGCCGTATATTGTCGATGATCCGTATCCGGGGAATAACCAGCCCCAGGTCCAGCCCGGATTCCCGGCGGATCCGGTGGACCCGTTCCAGGAGCTCCGCCCCCTTCTCCCGGTCTACCAGGGGAATGAGTCCGTAGCCAAGTTCCAGGGACAGGGGGTCCAGGGGCACTATGGGGGACATATCTTCGGTCTCAGGCTTGGACTTCTTGGCCTCCGCGGTTTTTGCCGCCGCAGTATCCCGCTTAGTCTTCCGTCGGCCCAGGCGTACCGCTAATACCACCAGGAGGGCGGCCATGGGAATGAGCACGTACCAGGGGAAGCCCGGCAGCAGGGCAAAACCCCCAAGGACGCCTGCGCCTATCCAGTAGATCCGGGCGTCCCGGGAGAACTGTTCCGAAACATCCTCCCCAAAGGTGCCGTTGGAAACCGACCGGGTAACAATGATACCCGTGGCGGTGGAAATGAGCAGGGCGGGAAACTGGGATAACAGACCATCCCCGATGGAGAAGGCGATATAGGTGCTGATGGCCACGCTAATGGGTTCGCCGTGGATCAGGGCGCCGATGACGATGCCCCCAATGACATTCACCACCGTGATGAGTATGCCCACCTTAACGTTTCCGGAGATAAACTTACTGGAACCGTCCATGGCGCCGTAGAAGTCAACCTCCCGCTGGAGATCGTTCTTCCGGGCTATGGCCTCTTCCTCGGTGATAGCCTGGGAGTTGTACTCCGCTTCAATAGCCATCTGTTTCCCCGGCAGAGCGTCCAGGGCAAACCGGGCGGCCACTTCCGCGATACGGGTGGCGCCCTTGGTGATAACCACCGCCTGCACCGCGATGATGATAATAAAGATAACAAAGCCTACCACCAGACCTTCGGTACCGCCGGAGCCAACCACGAAGGACGAGAAGGCCCGGACCATGCGGCCGTTGAAAGCGGTACCCTGGGTCAGGATGAGCCGGGTGGAGGAGACGTTCAAAGCCAGGCTGAACACGGTTGACACCAACAGTATCGTTGGGAAGATGCTGAAGTCCGTGGCCTTCCGGGTATAGAGGACGATAAGGAGGATCAGCAGGGCCAGAACCAGGTTCATGGCCATCAGGGCGTCCAGAAGTATCGTGGGCAGGGGGATGATCAGCATCATTACCACCGCCACAACCGCCACCGCCATGACGAGTTCCGTGCTGTTCCCAAAAAAGGTTTTCCGCGCCGCGCCGCTTTGGTCAGACATTAAAATCTACTCCTTATGCCCCAAGGCCGGCGTTTCTGCGCCGGTCTTCGTTCAGCCGGTACACGTGGGCTAATACATCCGCCACGGCCCGGTAATAGGTTTCCGGTATGATTTCCCCCACCTCGGCCTCCGCGTAGAGCGCCCGGGCCAGGGGTTTGTTTTCCACCACCGGTACATCGTTGTCCTCAGCTATGCGGCGGATCCGCAGGGCCAGTTCGTCCTCCCCCTTGGCGCTCACCATGGGGCCGTCCATTCCCGGCTTATACTCCAGGGCCACCGCAAAGTGGGTCGGGTTGGCGATAACCACATCCGCCTGGGGAACCGTAATGGCAATATTCCGGTTCATCAGTTCACGCATTCTTTGCCGCAGCCGGGACTTGATCATCGGGTCCCCTTCGTACATCTTCCGTTCTTCCTTCACTTCCTGCTTGGACATCTTCAGGGATTCCCGGTACTGCCAGCGCTGGAAGAGCATATCCGGTATGGAAAGGAGGAGCAGCAGTAACGCTGAAATGATAAGCATCCTGATGGCCAGGGACGACACGGTGGTCACCCCTAACCAGAGCCTGGCGGTTTGGAGGTTCGCCAGTTGTTTGATCTCCGAACGGATCAGAAAAAAGGCCACCGCGCCGATGATAGCCATCTTAACGATGGACTTGGCGATATTAAAAAGCCCCTCCATAGAGAAGAGGGTCTTCTGAAAGTAACGGCCCAGCCGGGGCACTACCTTGGAAAAGTCCGGGGTCAGGGGCTTGGTGGTAAAGAGAAAACCGGTCTGCACCACATTGGAAAAAATCGCCGCCCCCATGGCCACCAACACAATGGGCAGGGCCAGCCGGGTCAGGTAGTTAAAAAAGGCTACCGCCACCACCCGGTCCTTTATGGGGTCCAGTTCGGAGGCCCGGAGAAAGTAAAAACGCAGCATTTCTACGCAGGTCCTGAGCATGGAGGGGGCCAGGAAAAAAATAGTAAGCGCCGGCAGGAGCAGGCCCAGTGCGCCGACAAGCTCCTGGCTCTTGGCGACCCGCCCCTCCTCCCGGGCTTTCTGTATCTTATATTCGGTGGGTTCCTCGGTACGCCCCTCATCCTCTGCGGCAAACCACTGTAAGTCGATGACCAGTAGATCCTCCGGTCGATTGAGGGCTGCTTCCAATGCATCGTCAAAGTGCTTTCTCATAGGCCCCCTCCAAGCGGTTCGCCGAGCTGGGTCCCAATCCGTATGTAGAGGGACTCGATGTTTTGGAAACCCATGTCCACTACCCGGGCAAAGGCTTCGGTCATGAAGGGCATGGTGGCCATGATAAGTACGAAGGCCACGGTGATTGATATGGGGAAACCTTCGGTAAGGATATTGATCTGCGGGGCCGCTTTGGAGATAAGCCCCGTGGACAGTGAGGTAAGGAAGAGGGTCCCCAGTATGGGCATACTGATCACAATGGCGTCCATAAACACCTTGGTAAGCCCGGTCAGGAGGGTTTCTACCACCGCTTCACGGCCCATAACCAGAGAATAGGCGCTGATCGACTGGATGGAACGCCAAAACCCGCCCAGGAACAGTTCGGAAAAGCCGCCTATGGAAAGAAATACCAGCATGGCCACCAGGTTCAGGTACTGGCCCATCAGGGGGTTTTCAATCTGCGATAGGGGGTCGAAGGTTTCAGAGGCGCCGAACCCCATCTGGAGGGAAAAGAACTGGCCCGCCGTGGAGAAGGCGGAGAAGATCAGGGTAAGGTAGAACCCGATGATGATCCCCACGATGGCCTCCCCAATAAGGAGAAACACAAAGTACAGACCGAAGGGCGCAAGATTCCAGCCCGCGGCAAGGGCGGTGGGAAAGGCGGTAAAGGCGGCAAATCCCGCCAGGGCGATCTTGGCAATCTGGGGTATGCCGTCCGAAGACAGCAGCGGTGCAGTTTCGATCATCGCCAGAGCCCGGACGGCAATCAGGAGAAACGCCGGCGCGCCGGCTAAAATTTCGTTAAGGAACTGCGCCTCAATCACCAATCAACCCCTTGTCTAAACATGTATGCGCATCAGCGCGCCATAGCAGGAATCATCCTGAATAACTGCACCGTGTAATCCCCCAGGGAAGTAAACATCCAGCCCCCCAAAAGGCCCAGCACCAGGAGTATGGTCAACACCTTTGGTACAAAGGTCAGGGTCTGCTCCTGGATAGAGGTGGTAGCCTGCAGTATCGCTACTATCAGGCCCACGATAAGGGCGGAGAACAAAAGCGGCGCCGCCAAAAGCAGGGTCTCAAATATACCCCCCCGCAGAAGGGCCGTAATATCACCTATGCTCATATATCAGCCCCCTATCCGAAGGAACGGACTATCTGGTCCGTCAAAAGCCCCCAGCCGTCCACCAGAATAAAGAGGATCAGCTTAAAGGGCATGGAAATCATTACCGGGGGCAGCATGATCATACCCATGGACATGAGCGCGCTGGCCACCACCATATCGATCACGATAAATGGAATAAACAACAATATGCCTATCTTAAAGGCTACGGTTAATTCATTGAGAATGAATGCGGGAATCAACACATAGGTGGGGACATCTGCCAGGGTATTCGGGCGGTCCAGCCCCCGCATGGCCATAAAGAGCCGGATATTGCCGGGGTTGCCCTGCATCTGGCGGTACATGAAGATACGCAGCGGAGCCTCGGCGCCCCGGTACGCTTCCTGCACCGAGATGTTTCCCTGCTGGAGGGGCTGAAAACTATTCTGATAGATCTCGTCAAAGGTGGGCCACATGATAAATGCGGTGAGGAAAAGGGAAATTCCCAGGATCACCTGGTTTGGGGGTACCTGCTGCAGGGAAAGGGCCCGTTTAATAAAGTCCAGGACTATGGATATCCGCAGAAAACTCGTGGTAAGTATGATGATACTCGGCGCCAGTGAGAGGGCGGTGAGCAGCAACAGAAGCTGGAGGGAAAAGGCTACTTCCTGCCCCGATTCGGGGTTCCGTATAGTAAGATCGATAAAGGGAATCACCGGGTCTGCGGGCGCCGCGGGAATAGCCATGGTTCCCGGTGTGGAAAGGTCCGGAAAGGGAAAGGGCGTGGTCTGGGCCGCTGCCGGGAGGGGCGCAAAAACAGCCAGCAGGAACAGGGTTCCCGCAAAAACAGTCAGGCGGCTCATAGGTCCTTCAACCTTTCCCGCCGTTTACGCAGGTCGTCCGCACTGAACCGTGTATTCGTGGCAGCGCCCCCCCCCAGACGGCGCAGGAGCGCCGAAAAGTTCAGGAACTTCGGGCCGCCGTCATTTCCCTTACGGGAATCGTCCAGAAGCATGGCGTCCACCATCTCCTGATCCGTTATTTCAGAGATAAGGGATACGCCGCTGTCTCCGGCGCCCACCAGCCAAGCCTTATTCCCCACGGAAACCACCGCCACCGAACTACCCGCCCCCATGGGGGCCCTGGCTAATACCTTGAGATAGGGGTTTTTCTGCTCCGGTGAACGGGAGAGGCGCTTGAAAAAGAATACCAAACCATAAATAGCCGCCGCAGCCAGGGCGAGAACCAGGACCATGCGGAGAACAACAAAAACAGTAGGGGTTCCCGGAGCGGGGAGCGCTTCTCCCGGGGGCGCGTCCCCCAAAATAATCAGGCTTTCTGCGCTGGGCGCATCGGAAAGCGGCGCTGCTTCAACAGCCAGGACAGAAGACTCCCCTATGGTGTCCGGCGTTTGAGCGGAGACTTTGTTGAGATTAAAAGTAAAGAGGCCGATGCTTATAAAAAGCACGGCTATTGACACCGGATTAAATCGATACAGTTTTTCCCCTCCCAAGTAGAAACTGATCCTTAATAACTATTTTAACTTATATTAGTAGTATTGCGCTACCCCTATTTAACTTAATTCGGTCATTCTTTCCATGGGAGAGACGATTTCTGTGACACGGACACCGAAATTCTCGTCAATAACCACCACTTCACCCTTTGCAATAAGCTTATGATTCACCAGAATGTCCACCGGCTCACCGGCAAGCTTGTCCAACTCGATGATAGTACCCTCGCCCATGCCCAAAATTTCCTTGATCAGCTTCTTGGTACGGCCCAATTCTACGGTCATCTCCATGAATACATCCATGATAAGACCGATATTGCCCGCTTCCTGAGCAGTAGGCTGGGGCATCAGATTGGGAAACTGTACAGACTGAACGTTAGAGGGTGACCCCATAATACCTCCCATCATACCACCTCCTCCCATCATACCGCCCATAGGAGCCGCCTGCGCCGGTTTGGGCGCCGCCGGAGTGGGGCCGGCGTTCAGGGCCTTGGTAATATCCGCCGCCACCTGCGGGCCGTAGACTTCCCAAATCCGGTGGGCCTTTCCGTCCCCCAGATCGAGCTGGTAATCCGCAACCTGGAAATCTCCTGCGGGGAGCGCCGCGGTAGCCTTTGGAACATTGGCTGCCTCGGGGGCAACATTGGCGATAGATTTATTGCCGGTCTTTCCGGTCAGGGTGGTGATCTGGGTACCCACAATGGTACCCACCATTTCCCCAATCACCGACATGGCCATCTCGTCCAACTCGATGTTCTCTTCCTTGTTCATCAGGGCGGCAATAGCCTTGGCCGTATCCTCGGGAAAGAGGAACATATGTTCACCGGGAAACCCGGAACTGAAATCCGCTTTAACCACCGTAACCATATCCGGGAGCTTTTCTATCAAGGCGTCCCGGTCGGAGCCGCTCAGCTCAGGCCCCTTCAAGCTGACCGTTGCGCCGGTCATGGTGGAAAGATTGGAGGACTGTGCGTCCACAGTACCGGAGAGGTAACCCTGCAGGGCCTTGGACTCGGCGGCGCTATTTCCATTACCACCGCCATTACCGCCCCCACTGAGACTCGAAGAATCCACTCCGTTTAACAGTGCATCTATTTCCGCCTGCGAAAGAGCGCTATCGCTCATACTATTCCCCCCCCTTCTTACGGATCATAACTCCACCACATCAAGCTGTTTAAACACAATATTTTTTGCCTTTGAGGAATTCAGGACCCGGGTATTTAATGCCTCGATGATCTCCTGCTTCAGCCTGGCTTCGTTTTCGGTTGCCAGATCCCGGGCATACTTGGAACTAAAAAAATTCCGCACAAAATCCTGGAGCTCGTAGAGCCGAGTGGTTAGTTCGGTGGCAGCATTCTTATCGTTCATATCATAACCGATGGCCAAATCAACCACCACCGAATGTGAAGTAGGATCCTTGGTTCTGCACCGCACCGTGCCTATGGAATTGAAATAGAGATACTCCGGCCGTTTCCCGATATAGGGGGAAGAGGAATCCGCCACAACGGTCTGGGATGGCCCGCCCTTATTCATAAAATTAAAGGTGATCACCGTTACGGTGATAATAAAAATCAGGGCGCCCAAACCTATGGCTACAAATTTGAGCAAATTCGGCAGTAAAGCGCCTAAGCCGCCTGCTTTTTTAGAACCGCCGCCGCCTGAGTCTTGAGCTTCGCCCCCCTCGTCCAATATATCGTCGCCATCAGCCATGACCTAACCCTCCGACTCTCTATTTATAGTATACAAAAATACCATTTAATGCAAACCCTTTCCTTACAAAAGGCCTGGCCATTCTACAAATGGCCGTCATCCAGGATGATAACATCCACCCGGCGGTTATATGCCCTGCCTTCTGCGGTATCATCCGAGGCTACCGGGGCCGTGGCGGCAAATCCAGCCACTTGAAAACGCCGTTCCTCTACTCCAATATCGGTAAGATAGTGAAGAACACTGATAGACCGGGCGGTAGAAAGTTCCCAATTCGAGTCCCAAGGACCTTCGGGATCCACCGGAGTATCATCGGTATGGCCTTCGATGCGGAATTTTCGCCCCCTTACCTCATCCGAGACCAGGAGGGTTCCTAAACGCAGCAGAATATCCCGGGTCTGTTCCACATTGATCCGTGCGCTGGCGGGGTTAAAAAAGGCGTCCGAAGCCAGACTTATAACGAGACCCCGCTCGTCATGGGTAACCTTGACTTTGTTGGATTTAACTTCCGGGTTAAAAAGGCTTATGGCTTTTTTTAAGGCCGTGCCCAGGGACTCGCCCTTTTCCATGGCCGGCAGGGCGGCGATGGTATTTCCCAGATCCGCGCTTTTACCGGCCCCCAGGGTATTTCCCCCGGAATTGGCCCCGATACCCTGGTTGTTGAATGCGGAAATCAGGGCTTCCACGGTGGTTGGGGTTACATCATCGGGGTTGAAAAGGGCGACAAAGAAACAGAGCATCAGGGTAACCATGTCTGAATAGGTTACAATCCACTCACCGCCCGCACCGCCCGCCTCGGGCTTTTTCTTTTTCGCCACGTTATACTTCCTTAATCTTTGAGCACTTCCGCTTCTACTGCTTTGCGATCCAGGGGATTCAAATAGGTCAGGAGCTTCATCCCCAATATACGGGGGTTATCGCCTGCCTGGATGGAGAGGACTCCCTCGATGGCCATTTCCTTAACCTTGGATTCCGTGGCGTCCATGATCTGTAATTTGCCCGACCAGGGAATCATCAGAAGGTTAGCAACCATGGAACCGTACAGGGTGGTGATAAGCGCAACGGCCATGTTCGGTCCCAGGGAGGATTTATCTTCCAGGTTCTTCAACATACCGATAAGCCCGATAACCGTGCCCAACATACCAAGTCCGGGGGCCAGGGTACCCCACATATTGACAACCTTGATTTTTGAAACGTGCCGTTCCTGCATCTGGCCCAGCTCTGTTTCCATAAGGTTCCGCACAATCTCTGCGTCGGTGCCGTCCACCACGAGCCGCAGCCCCTTCTTGATAAATTCATCGTCCAGATCGTCCAGCATTTCTTCCAGCGCCAGGAGTCCTTCCCGCCGGGCCTTTTCTGACATATTCATCAATTGCTGGATAAGCGCTTTTTCGTTAAAGTTAGTGGCCTTAAAGGTCAAGCCGATAGTATTGAAGATACCAACCGTGTCGGCAATACTGCTGAATGTGAAGAGGCCGAAGTAGGAACCCAGCACGACGATCAGGATTGAGGGGAGATCCCAGAAGGTCATTACGGATGTACCTCCGGAGATGATCCCCAGCAAAACCATGCCAAAACAACCGGCAACACCAATTAAGGTTGATATATTCATACCGCTTTTCCTCTACTCCTCATTCTTAAAACCGCCGATTCTCCGGCGATACTCCACGATCCGGTCGATAACTTCGGTCACCGTTTCTTTCACCACAATAATTTTACCGGACAGCATCTGGAAGGTGGTATCCGGCCGAACTTCGAGGGACTCAATTTGATGCGGATTTAAATAGTATTCCATTCCGTTCAGCCGGGTTACCTTAATCACTTAGTTTACCTTTTGAGAGTCAAAATTTCCTGCAGGAGCTGGTCCGCAGTCTGGATGGTCCGGGAGTTAGCCTGGAACCCGCGCTGGGTAACGATCATATCCACGAACTGTTCTGAAAGATCCACGTTGGACATTTCCAGGGTACCGGCAATGATCTTGCCCTTCCCCGCTATACCCGAGGGGCCTATATTGGCGTAACCCGAGTTGTTGCTCACCAGGAAGACATTGTCCCCGCCCTTTTCCAGACCGCCCTGGTTAGCAAAGCTGGCTATGGCCACCTGCCCCAGGGTGCGGTTCGTCCCGTTGGAATACACCCCGGTGATAGTCCCGCTCTGGTCGATCTTAAAGTTTTCCAGGTAGCCCATGGTATAACCGTCCTGAATGATAGCCTTGGTAGAACTGGACTCCGCATACTGGGTGATGCTGTTTACCAGTCCCCCCACGGTGCCCAGGTTCAGGGCAAATTCCTGACGGATCATTCCGCCGTCAAGTTCCGGAGCCGCGCTCTGCACATCGAAGGCCACATTCATCACCACCGGGCCCTCACCGTTGGTCACGGCGCCGTTGATGTCCTCAAGACCCTGGAGTGTACCGTTGTTGTTGAAGATTACCGTAAAGGTGTTTGTCGCCGCCGGGACTTGTCCCACCATACCTACTTCAGTATTGGTTGGCTGGGCACTTTCCGGATCCACCGTTACCGTAGCGGTCCAGCGGTTGTTGAGGTTCGCCAGGGGTTCACCTTCTGCGTTGAAGCCCCAGTTACGCAGGAATTCTACCCGGAGTATGTGTTCCAGGCCAAAGGAATCGTAGATTTTCATTTCCGTACCCCAGGTACCGTGGGCAATTTCCGCCGGGGTAGGATCGTTGGGAACGATGGGGGTCCGCTTGTCTAAGTTACAGGCAAAGTCGACCGCCGTAGTGGCGCGGGCAGCATCTTTGCTCCCCACGGGGATAACGAGGTTCTCGGTGTCCCGGGAAACATCCAGTACCTGCTCACCCCCAATGGTCCGGGCCTGCCAGCCCTGAACCCGCATACCGTTGGCGGGGTTTACCAGCAAACCCTCCTGGTCTAAGCCGAAAGCGCCCGCCCGGGTGTAGAAGGATTTTTCGCCCTGCTTAAGGACGAAGAAGCCCGTACCCTGGATCGCCAAATCGGTACCCACACCGGTGGTCTGGAGGGAGCCTTGCGTATGGATGGTGTCGATGGAGGCCACCGACATCCCGAGACCAACTTCCTTGGGGTTCACACCGCCGAGGTCTTCCGTGGGTTTTGCTGCCCCCTGAAGCTGCTGGTATATCATATCCTGAAAATTAACTCTGTTCCGTTTGAATCCGGTGGTGTTGACGTTGGCAATGTTATTACCTACCACGTCCATCCTGGTCTGGTGATTCTGTAATCCCGACACACCGGAAAATAATGATCGCATCATAGTAGTTTACTCCTATTCCTCAAATACTCTGGTAACCTGATCCCACTGATAGTAGGCGCCGTTTACCAATACCTCGGGTACGGCTCCCCGGGCAACTGCCCGTACCGTTCCCTGGACAACCCGGTCTCCCTCGACAATTTCCACCGAACGCCCCAGGGCGGAGGTGGCTTCACCGCCGGTAAGAAGATTCGCCAGCCGGGAAAAATCGCTGGCCATGCCGGTCATCTGTTCCAGGGTAGAGAACTGGGCCATCTGCCCGATGAATTCCTTGTCCTCCATAGGGGCGGTAGGGTCCTGATGGCTCAACTGGGTGATGAGTATTTTTAAAAAATCATCCTTACCCAGGCTCTGGTTGGGCATCCTGCCCTTCTGTATCGATTTGTTGAAGGTGTCCACTTCCATGCTAAGGACTGCCTTTTCCTGAGAGCTAAGAACCGCTTCAAGCGCTGCCATTTTTTCTATCTCCTAAATACTACGTGTTTTAACACTGCGTGTTTTAACACTGCGTGTTTTACACGACTACACCAACACATTGACCCGGGACATGCCCGGGCTTTCAAAGCCATTGAATCCGGCCTCCATGCTAAGGGGGTCCATGGTTTCCGCCATGGCGTCATAACTGGACGAAACAACATGGGAAGAGAAAAACGGGGTTGCCGCCTCTCTGTTCCACTGCCCCTGGCCGCTATTTTGGCCGCCGTCTCCCGCAAGGGCCATATCAAGACTGGCCCCGTCAAAGCCGGAATCCCGGAAAGCCTGCTCCAGGGAGTGGATTTCCTTCTCAAACGCCCGGAGGGCCTCATTGCTTTCAACAATGATATGCCCTGTGATCTTGTTTTCGGCCATTTCAAGGCGTATCTTTACCATTCCCAGAGACTCGGGTTTGAGGGAAAGTTTAATGGTCCCTCCCCGCCGTCCTTGACCATGATGGACGCCTGCCGGACTATATCACCGTTAAGGTTCTGGTGGAGTTCCCTGGCAAGAATATCTTCGAAGGCCCGTCCCGGGCTTTTCTCCTGGCCCAGTTCCATGTACTCCCGGCTTCTGCCGTTGTTTTTGAGCTCCACCGCGATATCAACAACCCGTTCCGCTCCGGCATTTGCCCCGGACTTTATTTCCTGTCCGGGGTTAAGGACGGCGCCGTTTCCCTCGGTCCTGAGATCCTGGACCTCCAGGGTAATCCGTTCCCGGTTTTTTTTGCTGTTCTTGGTTTCCGCTGCCGTGGCGGAGCCCTTTTCTTTTTTCTCAACCCCGCCGGGATTGCGTCCCTTCCCCTGGGCTAGCTGCGAAAGCTCGGCGTTAACCGCAGTTTCCGCCCCATTTTCAGGAAGTTCCCGGGCAATATTCCGAAGATCCTTCAGATCCTGGAACCGGTCATTCGCCCCGCTAAACTCAAGAATGTTGTGCTGATCCGCCAAATCCGCCCCTTCTCCGGGGTGTATTCCCGTAAGGGACTGATCGTTTAATAAGCCCTGGCTTAGTGCTATCGCCGCCGGGAGGGAATCGTTGTCACCCTCCCCTTCGCCGCTTTCCTTGGCCAGTTTAGTTTTTTTAGCCGCCGCCTCTTTGAGCAGTTCCGCCGGAGAAAGGGCATCACCCTCCCCCTGCATAGCAAATAAAAGACGCCGGTCCCTGTTTTGGATTTTTTCATTACCAGCGGAAAGGACGTTTTTATCTTCAGCGGACAATTTCGCGTTTTTCCCGGCGGCATCCTTGGCCGCCTTGGCGATTTTTTCCGTTGAGACAAGTCCTTCCGTCTCAATTTTGCCGGCTTCTTCGCCGCCGGCTTTGGTTTTCCGTGTAAGTCCCGCAAGCAGTTTGGCAAATACACCCAGGGCGCCTTTTTTTGCCCCCTTGGAGTGCTTAACCTCTCCGGAATTCAGACTTTCTACGGATTGTGATTGGGGGGATACTGCTGCCAACACCGCCCGACCTCCTGTAGTTTTCACACCAAGGTGTGATTACTCCGGAAGCCGGTCTGTCTAGTCTCTGAGGGAGGGTCTCCCCGCCATCTTACGCTGCAGCTCCGCCGCCCGTTCGGGGGGCATGAGTGACAGCCAGTAGGATACGATGGAAGCGCTTCCTTCAGCCTGGGCAATCTCTTCGGTCTTCCGGAGTACGTCGATGGCATCCTGATCGTTCATGTTGGTTATTATGCCCACCGCTCGCTCCGGAGGCATACCATTCAAATAACGCGCATTCTGCTCAACGTTCCTGGATCTAATGTCGGCGTCTTCCACCATGGCATTGAAGGAATTCTCCCGTTCATCCAAAGCTTTTTGCCGTTCCTCCAGGTCCTGGGCCATCTGCTCTATTTGATCCTGCCGGGAAACCAGTTCCTGTTCCTTCTGTTCCATCTCCATATTACGGAGTTCCAGGGCCTCCAGCCGTATGGCCAGCCGTTCCGCGTCCAGGGAAAGGAACTCATCCTCCCCGGTTTCCGCCTGAGAGCGGGGCTGCAGGCCGATAAGGCGATACACCGGGGCCAAAACCGCCTTGGCGTCGATAACATTGAGGTAATCAAACCATACCAGACCGCCGCCGGCTAAAATGGCGATGAGCAGCAATAAAAGAAAAACCCTGCCTAAAACTCTCCCCATTCCGGCCTCACTCCTTTATACAGTATACCCGTATTATAATAATCCTTTCAACACTTTTCGCCGGAGGCTTCGCTGGAAGTTCCGGGATTACATGGACTTTTTTCACTATTATCCTTATACTTCCTATCGGTAATTCAAAGAAAGGAGAGCAGTATGAAAGTATTATTTATCGGCGGGACCGGGACCATCAGTACGGCCATTTCCCGGCAGCTTCTGGAACAGGGCCATGAACTGTATCTGCTTAATCGGGGAACCCGCAACGATGTGTTCTCCAAGGCGGTGAAGGAGATACGCGGGGATATCAACAACGAGGCGGATATCGTCGGAAAAATTAAGGACCACCAATTTGACGTGGTGGCGGATTTTATCGCCTTTACCGCCGCCCATGCGGAGCGGGATTACCGGCTCTTTAAGGGCAAAACCAAGCAATACCTGTGTTTCAGCTCCGCATCGGCCTACCAGAAGCCCCTGCAAAACTACCTAATCAACGAGAGTACCCCACTGGCAAATCCCTACTGGCAGTATTCCCGGGATAAAATCGCCCTTGAAGATTTTCTCATCAAAAAAAACCGGGAAGAGGGCTACCCCATCACGATAGTTCGTCCCAGCCATACCTACGATGAACGGAGCATACCCCTGGGGGTCCACGGCAAAAACGGAAGCTGGCAGGTAGCAAAGCGTATCCTGGACGGGAAGCCGGTAATTATCCACGGCGACGGGACGAGCCTCTGGACCATGACCCACAATAGCGACTTCGCCCGGGGCTTTATCGGCCTCATGGGCAACGCCCACGCCATTGGGGAGGCCGTTGGGATTACCTCCGACGAAACAGTAACCTGGAACCAGGTATACGCCGCCATCGCCGCCGCCTTGGATCGGCCTCTCAAGGCAGTCCACGTGTCCAGCGAATTCCTCGCCGCGGTGAGCGATTATGACCTTACCGGAGGGCTCATCGGTGATAAGGCAAACTCCGTGGTCTTCGACAATACCAAACTTAAACGGCTGGTTCCCGGCTTTACCGCCACAGTCCGCTTTGATCAGGGTATTCGGAAGACCATCGAAAATGTGCTGGCCCATAAGGAATTGCAGATAGAGGACCCGGAATTCGATGCGTGGTGCGATAGGGTTATTGCGGCCCTGGAAAAAGCAACAGCGGAAGTACGGGGATAGTACTGCTAATTATTGTTTTGCCCTCCACGCGTCAAGGGCATTCTGGGCCGTAAAGCTTACATCCCCGGGGTTTTTGGTCCCCATGGCTATTTCCTGCAATCCATCGTTGATGGAGCTGTACACCGCTTCCGGAAAAACCCGGTCGATCACCGCAGTACCTGTTTTATACTCCCGGGCGAACTTAGCCACCTCTTTCTGTAGAGGTTCCAGGTCCAGGGCGCTTTCGTCGATATCAATCCGGCTCGGTATGCCTATTTCCCCCGTGCTCAGAAGCCGGGTCTGTGTTTCCCTGCCGGAAAGCCACTGTATAAGGCGCCAAGCAGCCCGTTCCTCCGGGGATTTATTGCGTATATTCGCGCTGATACCCCAACCTGCCCCGGGTATCACGGAGCTGGAATCGTTAAACCTAACCCCGCTAATCTCCGGGAACAGGGTAACCAGAATATCCTCCTGCCGCTCAAGGGGGATAAAAGCCCGGGCGCGCCAATCGCCATCGATAAGGTAGGCGGCTTTGTTTTCGGCAAACTGGGTAACAACATCCCCGTAATCAATGAGCAGGGTAGTTCTGGCTATAACCTTATCAGTATAGAGGGATTGGATAAATTCAAGGGCCGCCGTAAAGTCGCTGTCGGTAAATTTCGCCTTGCCGGAAAGTATCGCCTGTTCCCAAGCTTCACCGCAGAAACGCCCGGCAATGAGGGAGAACAGGCATTCCTGCATTACCCAGCCGTCCTGGTTGCCCAGGATGATGGTTTCATAGCCCTTTGACCTAAGTATGGGAACCTGGGCTTTGAGCTCATCATAGGTCTTCGCCGCCGTAAGCCCCGCATCGGCAAGTACCGTGGTATTCACATAGAAGGCATGGGTGGAAGTAAGAGACCTGGGCAATATACCCAAGTATCCTGCGGCCTGGGCGCCCCCGTCCAGAGCTGCGGGGGAAAAGACCGTCCCGAGCTTATCCCTGGCCGCCAATGGCGAAAGATCCTTCAGAATTTTCCCGGTATGGAGAGACGCAGACCGCCCCGAAGGCCAGGCAAAGATAATGTCCGGAAACTGCCGCTCCTCAATACAGGCTGCTATTCTATCGTGGTAGGATTCGCCATACAGATCCTCCCGGACTATGGTAATATGGGGATTCGCCTCCTCAAAGGCATCCCAAACCCGGGCCGCTTCTTCGGCGCTGCCGGGCAGGGTCGTATCAAAATAGTTTAGTACCCGGAGCGTTGCCGGGTCATTTCTGTCTGCATCATCCTTGGCACATCCGGAAAACACCAAGGTCATCACAAAAATTAGCCCCACAAAATAGTACATTTTTACCATAATTTTCATTATTGTCCCTATTTACCCTGCTGTCAATTCAAGGCTTGACAATAAAACGGGGAATTCGGTAGTATATCTTCGTTACCCTAGTTCCTGCGGCCATGGTGGAACTGGTAGACACGCCAGCTTGAGGTGCTGGTGCCGAGAGGTATGGAAGTTCGAGTCTTCTTGGCCGCAGAAAATTGCCCCGCCTAATGGCGGGGTTTTTATTTACCCTGTTCCAATTTACAAAAAAAGGGAAAAAGGGCAGCAAGGATAATTAACCCAATCGCGTTGACACAACAGGGATAGACCCGTAGAATCATCCCATGGAAAAACAAAAAAAGGATTGGGAACAGTTTTTTGAGGATGGACAGGGTTTTCACCGGACCGTACGGGGCGGCCTAAAGCGGCAAAACATCTTTACCCCCGAGCTGATTCAGAATATTGCCGCCATGGGCATTGAAAAATATTTTATGGCCATATTTACCCACCGCGGGATCCTGCCGCAGAATCACACCATGTCAGATTTTGTGGGGGAGTCGAAGCTTTTCATGACCCTCCCCGAGGATTTGGAAAAGTCCCTTCTCTACTTCGATTCTCTTCAGTCCATCTGCTCCATATTCGATTTTACTATAATAAAACCAAAACCGGAGGATGTGCCCCTTTTCGTAGATGCCATAGACCGGGTAGCCCGGCTGGCGGAACAGGAAATTGCACTGCCCGCAACGACGTTCCACACCCAGGAACCTACGGTACAAAATGCCGGAACGCTCCACTGATATTCGCCCCCGGCGGATCACTATCCTCGATACTACCCTGCGGGATGGAGATCAGGCGGCGGGTTTTGCTTTTTCGCCTGACCAAAAGCTGGAACTAGCCCGATCCCTGGCGGAAGCCGGGGTTGATATCATCGAAACCGGGTTCCCCCTTTCCAACCGCAGTGATTTTAATGTGTGCCGCCAAGCCGCGGAGGAATTTCCGGGCCGTACCGCGGTGATGTGTCGAAGCCGGCCCGAAGATATTCGGGAGTCCGCAAAAGTTTTTGCAGGGGGCATCCCCGGTCTCCTCCATCTGTCCCTTCCGGTGAGCCGAATCCACATACACGCAAAGCTTGGAAAAACCGAAGCCGGTATAATCACCATGGTCCGGGAAGCGGTGTCCTACGCCAAAGGATTTGTGCCCCGGGTGGAGCTTGGCGCCGAAGACGCAAGCCGGGCGGATAAGGACTTTCTGCAGGAATACTGCGAGGCCGCCCTGGATGCCGGAGCGGAGATTATCAATATTGCCGATACCCTAGGCCGGTTTGCCCCCGGCGAAATCCGGGACCTGATAAGCTTTCTCTTCAGGAGAATACCCCGGCTAAACAGCAGCAATAGTATCCTCAGTGTCCACTGCCACAACGATCTTGGCCTTGCCTGCGCAAATACCCTGGCGGCGATTGAAGCCGGCTGCGGCCAAGCGGAGGTATCAGTACTGGGCCTTGGGGAACGGGCGGGAAACGCCGCCCTGGAAGAGTTGGCCGCCAACCTGGACGCCAGGCCGGATCTGTACCATGCCGTCACAGGGATACTGCCGGAAAAGCTCGGCCCGCTGATACGGCTTAGCGCGGAAGCTGCAAAGACAGGTCTTTCCCCCATGAAGCCCCTCAGCGGCTGGAATACCAGGGCCCATGGTTCGGGCATACACCAGCAGGGCCTTTTGAAGAACGCAGAAACCTACTCCATACCGGAAATGGAACGCTGGAACACCATACCCGAACGTATAGTCCTCTCCCGTCATTCAGGCCAGGCCGGTGCAGCCCTCTTCGCACGCCGTTACTGCGGCCTGGAACTGGACGACGCCGCACTATCCCGGATCTGCGCCCACCTTAAGGGCGAAGCCGAACCGCCCGGCGAAACATTCAGCGCTACCCTGGGGATTACCGAGTTTTTATGCCTACTCTCGGATATGAAACTGCTGCCGAAAAACATGCCCCGGCCTTGGATATGCCGCTCTTTTTCTGAAACCTTTACCAAGGATGACTCAAAACATAACGTCATAATCAAAGCCGCTGTTGTGCCATACGGTATCGGGAAACCGGTCCGGAAACTTGCCGGCGAAGGATACGGTGGAGCAATAGCGGTACTGAAAGCGGTAAACAAGATAAAAGCAGTATCACTACGCCTTTCCCGGTTTGAAATAAACGGATACGGTAACCAGCTGCGCCTTTATGCGGAGATTACCGTGTCTGACGACACCGGAAAAGAAATCCCCTACGCCATAGAACGAACCGGTCTCACCGCAGGGTTGCCGCTTTTTCAATGCTGCATGGACGCCGTTAACGCATTTATCGTGTCAAGGAGCCGGGATCAGGCAATCACATGATCCGCAGAAGGGGTCCCGCTTTTGATGGAATCAATCACTGCGTCAATGGCCTCCTCGCTGTCGATGTGACCGAACCACCAGTTCTCTGGATAGACCACCAGGGCCGGCCCCCGATCACAGACCTTGAGACAGCCGGTACTGGATACGCTGACATCCGCCATTCCCCGGTCCGCCAATTCTTCTTCCAGGTACTGCATTAGCTGCATGGAACCGCCCTTGTTACAAACCCCTTGGGGGGTTCCATTGGCCCTGAAAGACCCGCATACAAAAACATGATGCTTAGGTTTCGTCATTTTTTTCACACTCCTCTTTAGTTTTTCTAACGCCGCGACTCGCTAGACTCCGCAGCCCTGGTCTGCTCCACTACGCTCCGCAGCCCTGGCCTTTACCGCCGCAGGAAACTCCCGCGCCGCATTGCCCTGGGCTTACGGTAAATATTTTAGGAATACTCCTACCTTCCAGCAGGGGCTGCGCAATATCGGTGATAAGCCCTTCGCCTGAGATAATGGCAAGTCCTCTCTTTTCCAGTATCCGCATGGGTTTCTCTCCGCAATCGCTTATCAGTATTGCTACGCAGTCATCCAGACTAGCCGCCAACGCTTCCCAGCGTTTGTCCCCGCCGCCCGGGGCCGGAGTAGGCCGCTGACCCTTTAAGACCAGTTTGCCATCCTCCAGGGCGAAGATAAAAAGATGGGTTGCCTCCCCCAGATGACGGTTTACAAAAAGCCCCTCCATGGAGCCCACCGCCACATACGGCCGTTCCGCCGTGGGACGCACCCTCTTTGCTTCATCCAACAGTTTTTCTATTTCCTTTGAATTACCATCTCCCAGGAAACCCGCTGCATCAGCGCGGCAGCGGGCGCAATGGGACATCTGTTTAAGATGTTTTCCCGCCTCAAGCCGAATTGCGGCCATGGATTCCGCAGTTGGAACGGGTAGATTTTCGAAGGGCGTTTCCTCCACATGCATCATGGGGATACAGTTCTGCACATCCGCCCCCAGATCGGCGGTATAAGCTGCGACAGCCGCGATATGTTCATCGTTAATGCCGGGAATGACCACGGTGTTGATCTTTACCACAATGCCAAGGGATTTGAGAATCTTGATAGCTTCGGTCTGCCGCTGGAGCAGCAGGTCCGAAGCGGTAATGCCCCGGTAGACATGGGGACCGTAGCGGACCCAAGGGTAAATCTTGGCGCCTATGGCGGGATCAACGGCGTTTACCGTGATGGTCACATGGGAAATATTGAGACGCGCCAGGCGATCCGCATAATCCGGCAGACCCAGGCCGTTAGTAGCCAGGCAAAGTATCTTTTCCGGATAGTTTTTCTGCACCAACTCCATGGCAGCCAAAGTTTCCTCCGGGTTTGCAAAGGGATCCCCTGGACCGGCTATGCCGATGACAGAAATGTTATCAGTTATTTTTAATACCGACCTGAGATAATCCAAGGCCTGGAATGGCGAAAGTATGGCGCTGGTTACACCGGGCCGGCTTTCGTTGACGCAGCTATATTTGCGGTTACAAAAATTACACTGGATATTGCATTTTGCCGCCACCGGCAGGTGAATACGCCCGGTACTGTGCCGTGCTTCGCTGTTAAAACAGGGATGTTTTGTATAGTCAATCGTTTCCATATGTCCCGCAATCATAGGTAGGTGTACCCCTTGTCAAATTGATCCTGCTTAGCTTCCATGAGGGCGTTGCAAATAAGATCAAAAAGGTTCAATGTTCCCCGATACCCCAGATGGAGAATACGCTGTCCGCCTATCCGGTCATGGATGGGAAAACCGCAGCGTACCAGTGGTATCTTCAGTTCCCGGGAAAGGTAGAGACCCTTACTGTGGCCTAAAATAAAATCAGGCGCCAGGGTTCGGGCGCGATCCAGGATAGTAACAAAGTCCGCGTCGTCCAGTATTTCAGTTTCCCGGCGCGTGTTCCGGAGCGACCCCCGGACACGTTCCTTGAAGCCCTGACTTGCGGCGCCTGTGGCGGCAATTACCGGGATCACCCCGATTTCATCCAGGAAGGACGCCAGGGCAACCACAAAATCTTCCTCGCCGTAGATCACCGCCCGCTTTCCGTTTACGTATTTGTGTCCGTCTATATACGTATCAATAAGCCGGGCCCGTTGTTTGGTCCAGATCTCCGGAATAGGTTTACCGCTTATTTCAGAAAGGGCATTGAAAAAAACATCACTATTCTCAATGCCGATGGGAAGATCCCGTCTGAACAGGGGAACCGCATGGGTATCCGCCAGCCACTTCCCCGCATCGGTCTTTCCCGGCGGCATACCGAGGTACACCGTTCCTGCGGCCTCCCCCATTAAGGCGATATCCTCAATTTTTGTGCCCCCCAGAGGAAGCTTCTGGTACGTTTCCCAGGTTCCGCCGTCAAGACTTTCGGAATAGTCCGGTAACAGCGTGTAGGGTACGTTAAAGGATTGCAGGATACTGTGCAGTTCCCGTAGATCCCCGGTGGATACAAAACCTGATACGAGGTTAATACGATCCGTCTTCCGCTTCTCTTCAACAGCTAAGGTGCTCACCGCCGCATGGATCGCTTCATGGAAGCCGTCCATATGGGTACCCTTATAACTTGGGGTAGAAGCATAGAACAGAACCGGGTTAATGCCCTTCGTATCCCTGGCGCCTTTTTCCCGGGATGCCAGATACTGCCTTAGGTACATGGGTACGTCCTCGCCTATGGTTTCGGCGAGACAGGTGGAGGTGATGCCTATGGCGCTGGGCTTATAGGAGCGGCTTACGTTATCCAGAGCGGTAAAAAGGTTCTCCCTGCCGCCAAAAATCGCCGTGGACTCCACAAAATTTGACGAGGCGATATCGATGGGTTCCCGAAAGTGACTTATCCCATACCGGCGTATATAGGTGGAGCAGCCCTGGGATCCGTGGATCAGGGGGATGCAGCCTTCAATACCCCGCAGTACCAGACATGCCCCCAGGGGCGAGCAGAGTTTACAGGCATTTCGGGTGGATGTGTAGTTTTCTTCTTTCATAACCTGGGTCATACCAAGCGCTCCTTAGCAACCCGGGCAGTTTCCGCAGCTTTTATACGCGCCGGGGAATACTTCCACACCGGGCTCGTCACCGAGGTATGGACCTCCCGGGCAAAATTAAGCATCCCATCGTAGCCCGCCAGCGCTTCCTTACGCTCGTGGTTGTGGTCGCAGAAACCAATTCCCATCTTGTAGGCTATGGGCCGTTCCTTAACGCCGCCTATCAATAAATCTGCGCCCTTTTCTAAAATAAACCCCGATAGTTCCAGCGGATTAGTATCATCTAAAATGATGGTCCCCTCGTTGGTAATTTCCTTGAGGTAGTCGTAGTCTTCGGGCGAACCGGTTTGGGAGCCCACAACCACGGTTTCCATACCCAGATGACGCAGGGCCTTAACCATGGAGAAGGCCTTGAAGGAACCTCCCACATAGACCCCGGCTTTTTTTCCTTCCAGATCTTTCCGGTATTCCGTAAGCTTAGGTAATAATTTATTTACTTCGGATTTTACCAGCTCCCGGGTGTTATCCAGTATTTTGTCGTCCTTAAAAAATTCCGCCACATCGTAGAGAGCCTTGCTCATATCCTCTATTCCAAAATAGGAAACCCGGATATAGGGGATGCCGTACTTTTCCTCCATCATTTTCGCCAGATAGGTCATGGAGCCGGAACACTGTACCACATTGAGCTTAGCCCTGTGCGCCCTGCCTATCTCCGCTACCCTTCCGTCCCCGGTGATACAGGAGGCAACATTCACCCCCATGCGTTTGTAGTAATCTTTTATGATCCAGGTTTCCCCGGCTAAATTAAATTCACCAAGAATATTAATACTAAATTTCGGTACCGGTGTGATGTCATCCTTCCCGGTCAGTTTGAACACCGCTTCGCAGGCCGCCTTGTAACCATCCTTCTTCGTACCCTTAAAGCCTTCGGAATGGACCGGGATAACCGGTATGCCAACCTCTTTTTCTACCTTTGCACATACCGCCTCCACATCATCCCCGATAAGGCCGATGATGCAGGTGCAGTAAACAAAGGCTGCGTTAGGTTTATAGGCCCCAATCAACTCCTTCAAAGCGGCGTACAGTTTTTTTTCCCCCCCGTAGATAACATCATTTTCCCGGAGGTCCGTAGAGAAACTAAGGCGGTGTAATTCCGGGCCGCTGGATAGTGAGCCCCGTAATTCCCAGGTATAGGCTGCGCACCCTATGGGCCCGTGGATAAGATGTACCGCATCGGCAATGGGATACAATACCACCCGGGATCCGCAGAACACACAAGCCCGCTGGCTCACGGACCCCGCAGTACTGGGTTTTTCACATTCGATGGTAAAGACATCCTTACCCTTTTCGAGAACCTGCTGTTTCCGTGCCG
This sequence comes from Treponema primitia ZAS-1, assembly GCF_000297095.1. Classification (NCBI taxonomy): domain Bacteria; kingdom Pseudomonadati; phylum Spirochaetota; class Spirochaetia; order Treponematales; family Treponemataceae; genus Treponema; species Treponema primitia. The sequence continues at coordinate 51,977 of NZ_AEEA01000066.1, forward strand.
CCAATATTTCTACCATACACTCCTCACATTACCAGTTCAAACTTTTCTTCCGGCGCGTCCCGGTCCTGACGTTCCATAAGGATATCAAGAACCTTGATTAGCAGATTAAGTCCCCCGCGATAGCCCGTGATAGGTACGTAGGAATGGCCGATACGGTCATAGATGGGGAACGCTGTCCGGATCAGCGGGATGTCCATGTCCCGGGAGATATATTTGCAGTAGGTATTTCCAAAGAGCAGGTCCGGCCTGTCGTTTTGCAGGAGCTGGTGGAGATAAAAGAGATCCGCCTGGGCGCCGGACTTAACTATTGTGCCTTCGCCGGTCAATTCCTTCATACGCCGGTCCCACTTGGCCCCCGCGGGGGTACCGGTAACAACGTGAAGGATACGCATCCCCGCATCCTTACAAAACTGAACCAGGCCGTAGAGGGTATCCGGATCGCCCATGAGGGAAACCTTTTTTCCATATACGTACTGGGCTTTGTCGCAAAGCACATCCACCAGCTGACCCCGTTCAGTATTAATGCTTTCCGGAACCGTAACCCCCGCAGTCTTCCGCAGGGTATCCACAAAAGCGTCGGTGGCGGTGATCCCAATGGGCAGGTCGAGGATATCGGTCTTGACTTTACACTTGGTGTCCAGGAGCTGGGCCGCCTGGAAAGTACCCACGCGGCCCAGGGCAATGGCGCTCCGGGAATCACCGGAGGCCCGGATCAGTTCCTTGGGGGTACCGCCCTTGGGATACATGTGAAACTTGCCGTCCATGGGGGCGTTAACCACACCGCTGGTATCAGGGTACATGATGTACTGAACACCCATCTCCGCAGCAATATGTTTAATCTCGCTCATATCACTGGGTTCGATAAACGAGGGCAGAAGGGTAACGTAATTATTCTTTGCGCCGGTCTTTTCTGCAAAGTTTTGTACCATAGCGGTAAGCATATTTGCATAACCGGTAACATGGGAACCCTTAAAGCTCGGGGTACTGGCAAACATCACCGTCTTTCCCGGGGGTATCTTGTTGTCCACAATCGCCCGGTTAATGATCTGCTTGAGATCGTCCCCGATAACTTCGGAAAGACAGGTAGTGTTTACCGCAATGATATCCGGATCGTAGAGGGTAAAGATATTGTTGATCGACTCCAGCATATTGGACTGGCCGCCGAATACCGACGCCCCCTCGGTAAAGGATGAGGTACTGCCCATGATAGGTTCCGCATAGTGCCGGGTCAGGGCGCTACGGTGATAGGCGCAGCATCCCTGCGATCCGTGGCTGTGCGGCAGGCAGCGGTGAATACCCAGGGCAGCGTACATGGCCCCCACGGGCTGGCAGGTTTTTGCCGGATTAATAGTCAGGGCGCTCCGCTCAACAATTTCCTTTGGCGTATGTCTTAAAAGCATGGTTTCTCCTTCCTTTTCCTAACTATTGAAGCCGTAGGTGGCGGAAAGCTCGGGATCCGTATCCCAGGGGGCTTTCGTAAATTTAAAGGCATTACAGTTGAGCAGCCGATCAATCTCTCGGTAGAAATTCACCGCTCCCTTGTAACCCGCGAAGGGACCCATATAGTCGTAGCTGTGGAGCTGCTTCATGGGGATACCCCGTTTCTGCACCACATACTTTTCCTTCACACCGGCGCAAACCAGATCCGGATGGAACCGATCCAGCAGTTCTTCTAATTCGTAGTGATTACAGTCGTCAATAATCAAGGTTTCTCCGGGCATCTCGCTCATCATGCCGTGATAGTCCGCAAACTCAAAACCATCCTTTTCCCGCTTTGCCCGCTCCTCTGCGCTGATCCGCGGCTTGTACCGTTTTGGATCCGCTTCAATGGTAAGCTCCTCAATGTTTCGGGAATCGGCGTCAATTACAATGGAGCCAAGAACCTTCCTGCCTTCGTAGTCATCCCTATGGGCAAATTCGTAACCCGCAGAAAGAATATTAAGACCGATCTCCCCAAGCAGTTCCTGGTAGTGGTGCGCCCGGGAACCGCCGACATACAACACTGCGGTTTTCCCCTCACAGCGGGACTTTACATCAAGCCGGACTTTTTCCACCTCCGCCATTTCCCGCTCTATCACCGCCTCGGTTTTCTTGATAAGCTCATCGTCCTGATAGAACTGGGCGATCTTCCGCAGGGATTTTGACGTGGCCTCGGCGCCCACAAAGTTCACCTTGAACCATGGGATGCCGTATTTCTTGTCCATCATTTCCGCCAGGTAGTTAATAGACCGGTGACACATAACCACGTTGAGGTCCACATTCTGGGCGGAAGAAAATTCCTCGTAGGTAGAGTTCCCCGAAAAGGTGGAATGGAGGGTTAGACCGCAGTCCGCCACAATCCGCTCTATCTCAAAGGCATCCCCGCCGATATTGTATTCACCGAGGATGTTGAGTTTAAATTTCCCCGGCTTAGTAAAGGTGTCATTTATACCGACCACATCGGTAAAAACCTTATTGTTCGCCACATGGTGGCCCGCGGACTGGCTGACCCCTTTATAGCCTTCGCAGGAAAACCCGAATATGTTGATGTCCGGATACTTTTCTTCCATGGCCCGGGCTACGGCGTGAACATCGTCACCGATAAGCCCCACCGGGCAGGTAGCAAATATACCGATAGCCTTGGGGTGGAATATCGCCACCGCTTCGTCAATTGCGGCGCGCAATTTTTTTTCGCCCCCAAAGATGATCTCGTCTTCCTGCAGATCCGTGGACATGGCATAGGTTATGTAGTTTTCATCCTGATCCGTAACGGGCTTCGTTTGGTTCCGCCGGGTAAGCCAGCTGTAGAACCCACACCCTATGGGGCCGTGGGTTATCTGCAAAATATCCCTGGTTGGACCTAAAACAACGCCCTTACATCCTGCATACGCGCAGCCCCGCATGGTGATAATACCCGGAATAGTCCGGGAGTTCGCCAGAATCTCCGGCACGTCCTCTTTGTTTTCTACTTTATTTATTATAATCTGCTTTGAGCGCTTTTTAGCAACCTTGGACGAATATTTTTCGAGAACCTCGGTCTTGAACTCTTCCGCCGTGGGCGTTTCATGTACTACTGGCATATAAAAATTCTCCTTAAGAGTATGATGAAACATTTACACCGTAAATGTTTCACTGATCCAGAATCTCATCTCCGGATTCTCCGGTACGTACCCGGTGAGCATTGGTCACGGGCATGACAAATATTTTACCGTCTCCGCTCTTACCGGTCTTATTAACCGAGATGATGGTTTCCACCACGGTCTTAACCAGTTTGTTGGGTACAATAATATTGATCATCCGCTTTGGGACCAGACGGCCCGCACTGCCCAGTTCATCCATCATTTCCTCGTAGCGTTTTTCCGCGCCGTTAAGGATGGGAATTTCCACCAGCCCTTTTCCCCGGCCAAGACATTCCTTGGCGTACATGGAGGTAATCCCCGCATCCGTCAGGGCGCGCTTGGTCCGGTTCATCATATTGATCCGGACTATGGCCATTACTTCCTTCATGGGGTTTCCTCCACCGCCGGGCCTGCGGGAGCTTTATCGTCCGCCGCCTCCTTGAGACCGGAGCTGACCGTATAGACTTCCTCCACCGGGGATACAAAGATCTTCCCGTCCCCGAAGGATCCCTTACCGGTCCGGGCCACATCCATGATTTTCTTAATCACAAATTCCTTATCGCTGTCCTTTATCACCATGAGTAACAACTCTTTCGGTATCTCGTCGTAGGTGACGTCCCCAATTTTAATACCCCGTTGTTTACCCCGACCGGATACATTCATCCGGGTTACCGAGGGGAAGCCATCCGCCATTAAGGCAGCCATTACCGCATCAGCCTTCTCTGGCCGCACAATCGCCCGTACCATTATCATCTCTTTCCTCCAATTAATTCACCGTAATAATCTAATCAGCTATACCAAATTCCATGAGCAGTTTTTCTAATTCCGAAATGTCCAGGGGCTTGGGAATGATAAATTTCTGGTTGCCCTCAATAGCCTTTGCCAGCGCCCGGTATTCATCGGCCTGACCCACGGTGGGATCAAAATCTATAACCGTCTTTTTATTAATTTCCGCACGCTGGACCATATTGTCCCGGGGCACAAAGTGGATCATCTGGGTTCCCAGTTTTTCTGCGAGGGCTACGATAAGCTCATCCTCCCGGTCGGTCTTGCGGCTGTTGCAGATAAGCCCCCCAAGCCGTACCTTGCCGGCTTCGGCGAACTTCATAATGCCCTTACAAATATTGTTGGCGGCGTACATGGCCATCATCTCCCCGGAACAGACGATGTAGATTTCCTCGGCCTTGCCGTCCCGTATGGGCATGGCAAACCCGCCGCACACAACGTCCCCCAGAACATCGTAGAAGGTATAGTCCAGCTTGTAGCTCTCGTGGAAGGCGCCCAACTGTTCCAGGAGATTAATAGAAGTAATAATACCCCGGCCCGCGCAGCCGACCCCCGGTTCCGGTCCGCCGGATTCCACGCAGCGGGTACCCTTAAAGCCGACCTTAACCACATCGTCCAGGTCCAGGTCCTCGCCTTCGGTCCGCAGGGTATCAAGCACGGTTTTCTGCGCCAAGCCGTTCAGCAAAAGCCGGGTTGAATCCGCCTTTGGATCACAGCCGACTACCATCATATTCCTTCCCATTTCGGCAAGGGCGGCCACCGTATTCTGGGTAGTGGTAGACTTCCCGATACCCCCCTTCCCGTAAACTGCAATTTTTCGCATGTTCTACTCCCCATTTCAATCTTTTGCCGTAATTAAAACAGCATCTATGAGTAAACTAGCAATATCCGTGCCAACTATGCAGATCGATGAAATAATGTTGTAATTTGTCTTAGATCCATGGTAAATTCTCGATTTTTAGACGGAATAACAAAATCCGGAGAAAAAGATTGTAAGAAAAGGCTTACAAAAGCTACAACCGTGATTATCAAACTACATTTTTGTAGGGAAAATTTTCCGGTAAAAATACTCTATAATGTATTTTTATGCAAAATATACTTGATATGATGTATAAATATTGATAGCCTTGTGTACATGGCTGCACCAATAGACATTTCTTGTCCCCTTGAATCCGCTTCTATAAATTGCCCGCGGGATGGGCTTCTGCTGCTTTTTGATATCAGCAGGCTCCTCTCGGAATCGGAAAATATGGAGACCATCCTCAAGCCTATTTTAGACCGCATCGCCTCAAACCTCGGTATAATCCGGGGGATGATCACCATACTGAATCGGAACAAGGGGGAAATTGCCACCGCCGAAGCCTGGGGGCTGGAGCCGTCCCAAAAAAGCAAGGGCCGTTATTCCCTGGGAGAGGGTATCACCGGCAAGGTGATAGAGACCGGTAACCCAGTGGTGATAAAACGCATCGCCGATGAACCCCGGTTTTTAAACCGTACCGGCGCGTGGAATAACGCCGATACCAAAGATATTTCCTATGTATGCGTGCCTATCCATATCGGTACCGAAGTGATAGGCGCCATAGGGGTGGATCTTCCCCATACGTCAGACAGCCTGGATTACGAAGTTAGTATCCTTACCATAGTAGCGGCCTCGATCAGCCAAATTGTCCGGATCCACCAGATGAAGTACGAAGAGATGGAAGCCCTAAAGGTAGAAAATACCCGGCTCCACGAGGAACTCCGTACCCGCTATAAACAGCCCAATTACGTTATTGGTAATTCAAAGATCATGCGCCTCCTGTACCAGCAGATGGAACAGGTCAGCGGGACCAACGCCACCGTATTACTGCTGGGCGAAAGCGGGGTAGGCAAAGAGCGGATAGCCCATGCGGTCCACTACGGTTCCGCCCGGGCGAATAAACCCTTCATCAAGGTAAACTGCGCCGCTATCCCGGAAAGCCTTATTGAAAGCAGCCTCTTTGGCCATGAGAGGGGATCCTTTACCGGCGCGGTGGCCCAAAGGAAGGGCTATTTTGAACAAGCCGACTGCGGCACCATATTCCTGGACGAAATCGGAGAGCTGCCCCCGGAAGCGCAGACCAAATTCCTCCGGGTTCTCCAGGAACGGGAATTCGAGCGTATAGGAGGTTCCCAAACCATCAAGGTGGATATCAGGGTCATTGCCGCCACAAACCGGGATCTGCTCCATCTCATCCGGGAAGGAAAGTTCCGGGAGGATCTCTATTACCGGCTCAGCGTATTCCCCCTGGTCATACCTCCGCTGCGGGAACGGAAAACGGATATCATGCTTCTGGCGGACCACTTTGTAGAAAAATTCTCCGCCGAGCATAACAAAAAGATCCACGACATTTCATCCTCCGCAGTAAGTTTGATGACCAACTATTCCTGGCCGGGTAATGTACGGGAGCTGGAAAACTGCATCGAGCGGGCGGTGATCCTCTCCGCCGACGAAACCATCCACAGCTACCACCTGCCTCCCAGTTTGCAGACGAAACAAAAATCCCGCCTTGAGGATAGGCGTACCCTGAAGGAAGTTATGGAAACGGTGGAAAAGGAACTTATTGAAGAAGAACTACGCTATACCCGGGGGAACGTTTCCCGGGCCGCAAACAACCTGGGAATTTCCGAACGTATCATGGGACTACGGGTAGCAAAATATGGCCTTAAGGCGCGGGGAGCAGGCAATGGCGATGAATAGTGCGATTGAGTTTATAGACCGGGTGAGGAAGGACACGGATTTCCGCGGCCTGGCTTATCGGGTAGACAGCGGGGAACAGTTTTCCTCCTGGATACAAAAGGCGGGCTATACGTTTACTCCGGCGGAAATTGACGATGCGTTCCGGGTACTACTCCTCAAAGCCGCCGATGAGGAAGCTGCGGAGCTGATCAAGGAAATACGGCAGTGGTATACCCTGCAGTCGTAGTATATTGACACTCAGTGAACTACGCCGGGAGTTCCGCCAAAAATTTCCGATAATCCCCCAGGTTCTTCTCCAGTAGAGCCGGGGTATCAAGACCATAGGGACAATTATCCTTGCAATGGTTACAATGGATGCAGTCTTCGATCCGGGCCATTTCTTTTTTAAAGTCCTCCGTAAGGAACTGCCCGGGGGGCATACGGCGGAGCAGCAGGAACATCCGGGCGCAGGTAGAAATTTTAATCTCCGCGGGGCAGGGCTGACAGTAATCGCAGGCCCGGCAGAAGTTACCCGCCAGTTCCGCCCGATCCGCCTCAATACGGCGGCGCTGTTCCGCGCTTAGAACCGTGTTTCCCCTCTGGGCGGCGAACAGGGCGTCTAACTCGCTTTCCCGCTGTATGCCCCAGATGGGGACGGCGCCTTTAAAGTCCCCAAGCCAAGCCCGGGAGGCTGCCACATCGGTGATAAGCCCCCCGCTCAGGGCTTTCATGCAGATGAAGCCTATGTTTTTTTCTTCACAGTACCGTACCATGGCCTGTTCTTTTTCATCGGATAAATAGTTAAAGGGAAACTGCAGGGTATCGTAAAGGCCGCTGTCTATGGCTTCCCGGGCTACGGCCAGCCGGTGATTAGTAATACTGATAAAGCGTATCTTGCCCTGTTCCCTGGCCTTAAGTGCAGCCTCGTAGAGACCGGTCCCATCATTGGGTTTTGGGCAAAACGGCGGATTGTGGAACTGGTAGATATCGATATGACTTGTCTTGAGATTTTTCAGACTTGTTTCCAGATCCTTCCAAAGATCCTCCCCCTTTTTAGCATGGGTTTTGGAGGCCAGAACAAAATCGTTCCGCCGCCCGCCAATGGCGGCTCCCAGCTTTTCTTCACTGTCCGTATAGCCCCGGGCGGTATCAAAAAAATTAATTCCTCCATCCAGGGCCTTTCGCAGTAATACTACCGCATCTTCCTTGCTTGCCCGCTGTACCGGCAGAGCGCCAAATCCATCCTTGTTTACCCTCAAGCCTGTACGGCCTAATAACGCTTCCGGCATAGTAAAACTCCTTACTGTATATTGATGTAGTAGCGTTCCAGATACGCAATCCGCCGCCGGGAATCGTTGTACCGGCTGCTCTGGGGGTACTCATTTACCAGGCGGCGATAGTAGTCCAGGGCTAAACGGATATCCCGGGAGGGCCCCGGTTTTTCGTAAAGTTGCGCGTAGAGCCACAGCGCCTCATCGCTGCCCAGGGGGAACTGGGCCATAAACTGATTCAGCACGGCAATAGCCTGGGGAACATGATCCGCCCCAAATTCTTCCCGGGCCCGGCGCAGGTACTCTTCGGCGCCGGCGCCCGGGGGAAGGATGAGCGGGGGATCTAGCTCCGCAGTTTCACTTACAGCGGCCGGCGGGACATCAGCGCCCGCCGGAGA
>NZ_AEEA01000067.1 GCF_000297095.1 Treponema primitia ZAS-1
GGAATCACAGGGCGCGATGCTGTTTCAATCCACGCACCCGCGAAGGTGCGACGTCCACCCGCCACTGCTGGGCCACAGTATACTTTAGTTTCAATCCACGCACCCGCGAAGGTGCGACGGGAATCTATCCAAAGCGGGTTCATGGAGTTTACCCTGTTTCAATCCACGCACCCGCGAAGGTGCGACACCCTGTCCTGTTGGTGTAACACCTCCCGCCC
>NZ_AEEA01000068.1 GCF_000297095.1 Treponema primitia ZAS-1
AACGCNACGGTTTCAATCCACGCACCCGCGAAGGTGCGACTGCAAACTGCCGGACCGGCATGGTTTTAAGGTTCTTGTTTCAATCCACGCACCCGCGAAGGTGCGACTTTTTGCCCGGTAATCGCCGATTGCTTTCGGCATGAGTTTCAATCCACGCACCCGCGAAGGTGCGACGCAGTGGTATCTAGTCCAGGAGAGCGATTTAACGTTTCAATCCACGCACCCGCGAAGGTGCGACCGGGTCAGGGGTTCGTTCCTCAATGCTGGTAATAATTGTTTCAATCCACGCACCCGCGAAGGTGCGACGACCTTGAAAAATACTGTTTCGTAGCGTTCATTTTTGTTTCAATCCACGCACCCGCGAAGGTGCGACGAGAATATCGGGACGTATATCAACCGAATCATGGACGTTTCAATCCACGCACCCGCGAAGGTGCGACCTTGATGTACACCTAAAGAGTATGCCGGATGAACTAGTTTCAATCCACGCACCCGCGAAGGTGCGACGTTCCGACTTTATGATGGGGATACTCTATTAGATCAGG
>NZ_AEEA01000069.1 GCF_000297095.1 Treponema primitia ZAS-1
ATTGAAATATAGAGGTTAGAGATGGATATGGTCCGTTTAAGATCCCCCGCATCGGGGAAATCCTTATCCGGAATCACCAGTTCCCGCCAGAGTTTCTTGTGGGTAGCCAGGGTCATCCCCGAAAAAAACCCCCAGTAGAGGCGGCGGATCAACTCGAAACACCGCATAATCACCGGGTAGGTCCGTTTATCCTTTAGAACGGGCGCGGCGAATTCCTTGAGGGCGGAAAAGGTACTGAGCTCCCGGGAGAGGATCCTATCATAAAAGAAGGAGAATAGCTCTTGATCTGATGTTGTATCCCGATATTCAGTTAGCTCTTTCATGCTGTTTTTCTTTTTAATACTATAATATAAAAATTTTTTTTATATAGTGGTTAATAAATACATCTGTGTATATATCTTAGTTTAAGATTGAAAAGAAAGAAGTAATGGGTTATAGTATAGATGGAGGGGGAATAATGGAAACAGCGGCATCCTTAAACGACTCCGGTATTGCTTTAACAGAAGCAAACCGGCCCTACGAAGCTATTCCTCTATTTAGAAAGGCCCTGATCATGGAACCCGAGAATCCCCTTCTCTGGATGAACCTGGGAATTGCCCAACAGCGGACTGGGGACTATGAAGAAGCCCTGAATAGTTTTCAGCGGGCCGTTTATATTGATGACGATTTAACCGAAGCCTGGGTCAGTATGGGGCTGATCTACTACGAAATAGAACAGCTTGATCTCGCCGAAGAATGTTACCATTCCGCCCTGGTCCGTGACGGAAATTCCCCCAAAACCTGGAACAACCTGGGGGTCCTCTATTTTGTGGAGGGCAGCTACGAGGAAGCCCGGCATTGCTTTGAAGAAGCGGTGACCATGCTTCCCATGTACTACGAGGCCCTCTTTAACCTGCGGGATGCCTGCCGGAAGCTGCAGGATTTTCGGGCGGCAGCTGAATTCGAACGTATTCTGAGTAAGGTATCCCCCGATATGGGGTATCCTTTTCGTCCTATCAGCAATAATTAGCGTTTGCCTATAATGAAAATCCTCTATATTGCCGAAATAGTTGGAAAAGCCGGGGTCTATGCCCTAAAAATGGCCCTGGGTGAGCTGAAAAAACAGAAACCCGCGGACTTCGTCATTGCCGGAGCGGATGGCGTTACCGGGGGCAACGGCCTGGGGCGCAACCATGCCGCCTATATCCATAAACTGGGAATAAACGTACTTACCACCGGGGAATGTTGTTTCTATAAAAAGGACCTGGTGGAAAACCTGGGGAAGATCCCCTACGTACTCCGGCCGGAAAATCTGAATCCCCAGGCGCCGGGCATAGGCGCACGGGTCTACAATATCGGTACGGCGAAAATTGCCGTGGCGGTACTCCTGGGCCAGAGCGGCTTTACCCGGCTCCACGGGGATAACCCCTATTCCCGCCTTCCGGCGCTTCTGGAACGGCTCCGACAGGAAACCCCCTACGTCATCGTCGACTTCCACGCCGAGGCTACCGCGGAAAAGCGTACCCTTTTTGCCCTGGCGGACGGCGCCTGTTCCGCCGTTATCGGTTCCCACAACCGGGTCCAGACGGCGGACGAAACGATACTCCCCGGCGGTACGGCGACAATCACCGATGCGGGACGTACCGGCAGCCGGAATTCTGTGGGGGGGGTCGATCCGGATGAGCGTATCCAGGAATACCTTACGGGGATCCCCGACTGGACCAAGGAAGCCTGGGCACAGCCGGAAATCCAAGGGATTTACCTGGACATAGACAAGCACGGAAAAAGCCTTTCCATAGAGCGGATACAATGGCCGGCGCCGGAACCCCCGGTAAAAGAAAAAAGTTCCGCCGAAGAGGAGGAACCGGGTGACTGAGACGGGCAGAATCCGGGAGATACGGGGGAATACCCTTACCCTTGACCGGGAAAACAATATCGCCTGTTTCGGCTGCATGAACCGGGAGTGCAAGGCAAAAACACTCTCCTACCACGCGGAAAACACCACCGGCCTGGTCCTCCAGCCGGGACAGCTGGTAGAAACCGAAGCCGCCGCATCAGCCCTTAAACAGGGCCTGACGGTTCTGCTGCCGCCCCTCCTGGGCTTTATCGCCGGCTATGTGCTTACGGGCATCATCTTCCCCGCCACAGGCGACCCTGCCCGGGCAGCCACCGGGGTCCTGCTGCTCTTTGCTACAGCCTTCGCCGTCTACTGTATCCGCCGCCACTTCCCCCCAAAAACCATATGCCGGGTCATCAGGGAAGCAGCGCCAAATTAGGAATTCCTAGGCGAGCAGTACCGACTTGGCTATTTTTTCGGCCTCGACCGGGCTTACCAGTTTTTCAATAATCGCCACGGCAAATTCGCCGGCGGTTCCGGCGCCTCGGCTCGTGATAAGCGTACCGTCAATTACTACCCTATCCGCTTTCCAGGCGGCCCCGGAGACCTTTTCTTCCATACCGGGGTAGCAGGTAAATTCCCGGCCCTTAAGCAAGCCCAGAGGCGCTAAAACCACCGCCGGGGCTGCACAGATTGCGCAGATAAGCTTACCTTCCTCCGCCATGGCCTTGATAAAGCTGCCCACAGCCACGGAGGCAGCGAGGTTTTCGGCGCCCAGGCCGCCGCCGGGAAGCACCACCGCATCCCAGTCCGCTGCGTTGGCCCTGCCCTGCTTACCCAGCTTCTCCAGGGTAGTATCGGCGTTTACCGTTACCTGGCGGGCACTCTGAACCGAAAGTTCCGATCCGATGGAGACTGTGGTAAGCTCAACTCCGGCCCTCCGGAGGTAATCGATGGGGGTAATTGCCTCTACATCCTCAAAACCATCGGCCAGAAAAACAAGCGCTTTTTTAACCATTTATTTCTCCTATAAAAGTACTCGAAAAAAAGTATAGCGGAAAAAGCGCCGTTCTGATATACTTCCGGAACGGTGTAATATGAAGAAGAATGTTCTTATTATTGATGAATCCCCCTTGCTCAGGGAATACCTTAAATCCAAACTCCTGGAAAATGAATTGGATGTCGATGTGGAAACCGCCGGTAACGGCTTAGAGGGTGTATCAAAGATGCGGCTTGCATACCCCGATCTGATCCTTCTGGATTATCCTATGGGCAATAATGCGTACATGAATGTACTGACTGAAAAGAAAAACAGTCCCAATTCATCCAAAATTCCGGTTATCCTCATGGCCCAAAAAATCGATCAGCAGAAAATTCTTGCGCTGATCCCCTATGGGGTAAAAAAGGTATTTACCAAGCCCTTTAAGGTCGACGCCCTATTCAAAACCATCTCGGAGATCCTGGGGGTTAAATATACAATAGACGAGAGCCCGGGGATTGTGGATGCCCATGTAAATGATGACATAATTTTTATCGAGCTTGCCCATGGGCTCAACAATGATAAACTGGATGTACTCTACTACAAGATCAAGGAACTCTCCGAACTCTACGAAATTAAAATACCCCGAATGATAATCATGCTGAGCAACCTCAACCTTAAGGGCGCGGAGATCCACAAGCTGGAAACCCTGCTGAATCTTCTTCTTAAGGTTTCCAAAGCAAAACGGCGGAATTTGCTGCTCCTCACGAATGATGGGCAGATCAAGAAATTTGTCGCCGGTCAGCAGGAATATGCCGAATTCAAGATAGTTTCCACCCTGCAGGAAGCGATGGATTTTCTGTATGCGGGAGTAAAAGCCCCAGCCCCGGAAAGCGCTACCGCCACGGTGGGAGAAACCGAGGGGGGAGCGGAGGCCGAAGTTCTGGAGGATATCCCGGACACAGAAGAACCGGGGCACCATATATTAAACGCCGGAGATTCCAGGACAGCAGGGGACTTACTGTTCCGGTTTGACATGGAATCTTACGGGTCCATGAGCCCGGAGAATTTAAAAGCGGCGATCCGGAACCTCAGAATAGCGGCGGTGGACGACGATGCCATCATCCTGGAATTGATCAAAAATACCTTCGCAACCGTGGGGGCCAGGATAAAAACCTATCAGAGCGGGACGGAATTCCTGAATGACCCGGAAAAAAACCTGTTTGATCTGGTGTTTTTGGATTTGATAATGCCGGAAATGGATGGGTTTACGGTTCTCAAGCAGCTCCGGGATCAGAATTATCAGACCCCGGTGATTGTATTATCCGCCCAGAGTAAACGGGAAATGGTGGCAAAGGCCTTTCAGATGGGGGTTAAGAGCTATCTGATCAAACCCATTAACCCCGACGAGGTCTTTAAAAAAACCATCGAGATTCTCAAGGCTAACTTCTAGGAAAACCCATGCAAGCAAGCTGTCTCCATACCCATACGGATTTTTGCGATGGAAAGGGTGATGTGGAAAGTTTCTGTCAGGCCGCCTATGAAAAGGGCCTTTCTGCTCTTGGGTTCAGCGCCCACGCGCCTTTGACCAAAAAAACGGGGCTTAAAACAGACTGGCATCTGGCCGACGAAAAGCTGGACGAATATATTGATGCGGTCAAGGCCGCCCGCAGCCGCTGGACAGGAAAACTGCCGGTCTACCTTGGCCTGGAAGTTGACTATATCAAGGGCCTGACGAGTCCGGCGGACAAGGATTTTCAGTCCCTGGGTCTGGACTATATTATCGGTTCCGTGCATTACATCTTTCCCCCCAAGGGCGGTGAACCATTTACCGTGGACGCCCCGGCGGAAGAATTTGAGCGGGATGTACAGCGGCATTTTTCCGGCAACGGTGAAGCCGTGGCCGATGCCTACTGGGATGCGGTGGAAGGGATGATTTCCGCCGGGGGCTTTGACATCCTGGGCCATCTCGACCTAATCCGCAAAAACAACCCCCATAACGAATACTTTGCTACCCAGGGCAGCCGCTATCGCAGCCGCATCCGCCAAATTGCCCCCCTGGCCGCCGGATCCGGAGCGGTAATTGAGGTAAACACCGGCGGCCTTATCCGTGGCAAGACCGCCGACCCCTACCCTTCCCTGGAACTGCTCCGGCTCCTTCGGGAGCGCCAAGCTCCGGTAACCATCACCGCCGATGCCCACGAGCCATCTCACCTGGGCGGCCACTACGATCTGGCCCGGGAGACCCTGTTACAGGCCGGCTACACCGAGACCGTGGAATTTGAAGGGAAGGGACAGAACTGGAAAATAGTAGCGATTAGATACTAAAACCGTCTTACCTGTTCCGGCGTTCCTCGGCGGTTTTACATTCAATACACATAAGGGCGTAGGGTATCGCTTCCAGACGGTCCTGGGGGATGCGCTTGCCGCACTTTACGCAGAGGCCGTATTTACCCTGCTGGATTCTGGTCAGGGCGGAATCTATCACCTTGAGGCGTTTTAGCTCCTGGGAACCCAGGGCTTCGATCATCTTCCGGTCTATATCGTCGGAGGCTATGTCCGCCAGGTCTTTGGGGTCCATCCCCTCCACAATTTCTTTAAATTCCTCATTGCTTGAGACGAGATTCGCTATAATCTCCATCTTGAGATCCGTCAGGGATTTTTCCATGCGTGCAACCAGTTCTTGATCCAAGACTGCCCCCCCTAAAACATTATTTAATTGGGGTAGATTGCCGTTTATCGAAGTTTTTGTCAATAGCCCCAGAAAAGAATATGCCCTTTAACTTCGTTT
>NZ_AEEA01000070.1 GCF_000297095.1 Treponema primitia ZAS-1
GGCGCATGGCTTCACCGGGCATGCGATTACCAAAAAAAACGCCGCATAAAGCGGCGTTAGATGAACAACTTTTACTAATTATTGTCCGACGAAGGGGTCCAGGATACTACCGGGGCCGGAGCCGGGGTTGCAGGTTTGGGAGCAGGCTTCGGCGCAGCCTTTTTTACTGCTTTTTTAGCGGGGGCTTTAGCCTTGGGGGCAGCCTTTTTGGCCGGAGCTTTCTTGGCAGCAACCTTCTTCACAGCCTTTTTGGCCGGGGCTTTCTTGGCAGCAACCTTCTTCACGGCTTTTTTAGCCGGGGCTTTCTTTGCAGCAACCTTCTTCACGGCTTTTTTAGCCGGAGCTTTCTTGGCAGCAACCTTCTTCACGGCTTTCTTGGCCGGGGCTTTCTTGGCAGCAGCCTTCTTAGCCGGGGCTTTCGGGGCTACCTTTACGGCTTTGGAAACAGATTTAAGAATGGCAGCGTTCTTCTTGTCTGCGGTTAATTCCTTTAGCTCGTAGGCGGTCTGTAAATCAATCCAATATTCGGGGGTTTTCCCGAAAAACTTGGAAAGACGCTGTGCGAAGGGGACGCTGATCCTCAGCTTATTGTTGATTAACAAACGGGCGGCGGAAGGGCTAATCTTGATTCCTTCTGCTAACTGGGTAATAGAAAGATTGTACGCGGCGGCCAGGGTTTTTACTACTTCCCCCGGTGTTTGGACAGCTTTTGCCATTTCAATACTCCTTAAAAATTGTTTGATAGTATATATTATATCGGCGTAAAATTATTTAGTCAAGCATTTATACTTTCTAATTATGAAAAAAAGAAGAGATTAGAGAGTCTTTCTATCATTTAGTAATGCTAAAATGGTTTTCCGCCATATAAGCGCGGTAAATATTCTTAGGGATTCAAAGTTCTTCAAGGACCGCTTCACTCTTCTGCACGAAAATGATAAAATTCTCAAATGCGTATTTCAATAGCTCAGATTAATTCCACCATCGGCGATTTTCTCGGCAACCGGGAAAAGATATTGGCCTTTACCAGAAAAGCCCGGGAGGAGCAGCACGCCGATCTGGTCCTGTTTCCGGAATTGGCGGTTTGCGGGTATCCCCCTATGGACCTGCTGGATCAGGATAGCTTTGTGGAGATGAACATCCGTACCCTGCACATGCTCCAACGGGAACTACCCCAGGACATTGCGGTGGGTCTTGGTTTTGTTAACCGGAACCCCTATTCCCGGGGCAAGTCCCTGGTCAACGAATACGGCATCCTGTTTGAGGGGAAGCTGGCCTTTGAACAGCTAAAAACGCTGCTCCCCACCTATGATGTGTTTGATGAAGCCCGGAACTTTGAACCCAGCCGGGAATGGTCCGCCTTTGAGTACAAGGGTGAGCGCATAGGTTTTGCTATCTGCGAAGATGTGTGGCGGGAAACGGATATCCCCGGCACCAGCTATATTCGTGATCCTGTGCGTGAACTCCTGGATCGGGGGATCAGCCTCCTCTGCGTACCCTCCGCCTCCCCCTATGTGGCGGGCAAGCTCAAGGTACGCCGGGATCTGGCGGAGCGCATCGCCATCCGGGGTAATATCCCCCTGGTCTACATCAATGCTGTAGGGGCTAACGATTCTATCCTCTTCGACGGCCGCTCCTTCGTGGTGGCGCCCACAGTGGAGGCTGCCAAATCCGCCTCGGTTAAAAACTACCCCGTGCAGCTCAACGCAAAAGCCTTTGCGGAAGATTTAGTAACCTGGGACTCCGGGGACTCCTTACGGAGTCCCGAGCTATCCCGGGACATACCCCAGGACGATACTGAAGATCCCTTTAACGTGGGACTTACCCGGTATGAACTGGATATGCTGGAAGAAGGCCTGGTGATGGGTATACGGGATTATATGGCCAAGTGCGGCTTTAAGCGGGCCCACCTGGGCCTTTCCGGGGGCATTGATTCCGCCCTGGTTGCCTACCTGGGAGTCAAAGCCATAGGTCCGGAAAAAATCGCCTGCTTCAGCATGCCCTCCCGGTTTTCCTCCCAGGGCTCCAAGGATGACGCCCGGGAGTTGGCAGAAAACCTGAGCTGCCGCTACGAGGTTCTCCCCATAGAATCGGTGTTTACCAGCTTCCTTTCCACCCTGGAAGGGGTCTTTGAAAACCGCCCCTTCGACATTGCCGAAGAAAACCTTCAGGCCCGTATCCGCGGCTCCCTGCTTATGGCCTATTCCAACAAGTTTGACTCCATGCTCCTCACCACAGGAAACAAGAGTGAACTCGCCATGGGTTACTGTACCCTCTACGGTGACATGAACGGCGCTCTGGCCGTCATCGGCGATCTCTTTAAAACCGAAGTCTTTGCCCTCTGCAAGCGGATCAACGAGCGGTCCATCACAGCCGGCGCTAAGGCGATCATCCCTGAAGCGATCATCGTTAAACCCCCCTCAGCGGAACTGCGGCCCGACCAAAAAGACCAGGACAGCCTCCCCCCCTACGAAGTATTAGACGAGATCCTCAAACTCTACCTTTTCGGCAATCTTTCCAAGGACGAAATCGTCAAGCGGGGCTGGGAAGCGGATCTGGTAAGCCGCATTATCCGCACCGTGGCCCGGTCGGAGTTCAAACGCCGCCAGGCGCCGCCGGTACTCAAGGTAAGTCCCCGGGCCTTTGGGATGGGCCGCAGAATGCCCATAGCGCGGAGTGTGTACGAGATTGGAGAGCGGAATTAGTGTAAAATTTTCAAAATTAGCTTTTTTCCCTTTCCCCGTACGTGAATACCCCTGCCTTTACCTTTTCACTTTCGAAATATTCCCACTCGCAGTCGAGAGCCCCCAAAAGAAGATTTTTAGTGATACGACAGGATGTGGTACGGGAAAAATTTTCGATATTGGTAGTATCAATGACATCGCAGTAAAAAGATGAGAAACGCTTAAACCAGGGAAACTCGGCGAAGTACCCAAGCCAGGTCTCGGCATAGGGACATTTGACGCCTCCCATGGAAGGGTTCCATGCACTCCACGCGATAGAAGGAAGATCATTTACCGTTGAAAAATTCTCCAGGTTTTTTTCCAGACCCTGCGTATCAGCCCTGCTTCGGGCGCCATCGGTACGATCAAGGCCCAATCGGAATATCGTCTTCTGTACCGCCTTAAGAGCAGCTTCTTCCCCTACCGTTTCTACCAGGGTCCTGCAAAATTGAAAATACAACATGGCAAACTGACGGCACGCCGCCCGAACATCGCCTATACTCGCTGTTTTTTGATTATCACTCATTTACTTACCCCTTTTCTTCAAGCGCTACTATAGCAACAAAAGGCAATTTTAGCCATACTAAGCTCATTATGAAACTGACCGTCCTCGGTTCCGGTACTTCCCACGGAATCCCCGTCATAGGCTGTTCCTGTCCGGTATGCCATTCCGAAGATCCCCGGGATAACCGTATGCGGGCCTCCGTTTATATTGAAGGTGATGACGGGGAACGGGTAGTCATTGATATGGGGCCGGAATTCAGGATCCAGGCGCTGCGGACGGGGATCAGTTCCCTGGATGCGGTGTTTCTGACCCATGCCCATGCGGATCATGTCCACGGCCTGGACGATGTCCGATCCCTAAGCTATAAGCGGGAAATACCTATCTACGGGAATGCCAAAACCATGGCGGAAATTGAAGAACGATTTAGCTACGCCTTTAAAAACACCCAGCGGGGAGGCGGGAAACCCCGTATCAGCCTAAATCCTGTGGAGAGGCCCGTACAAATCGGCAGCCTTACCCTGACCCCCATACCGCTTAAGCACGGAGCGCTGGATATCCTGGGATGGATGATACAGGAAGACCCCCGGAACCAAGGTTCCGGGGACAAAAGTTCCTTCGCGGTGTACCTGACGGATACCAGCGCCATTCCCCCTGAATCCCTGGATCTGATACGGGGGGCGGCGCTTCTTATCATTGACGGGCTGCGTGTGCAGCCCCACGAAACTCACTTCAGTTTTGAACAGGCCCTGAGCGTGGGAGCGGAAATTCGGGCGCCAAGGGTGTACCTTACCCATATTTGCCATAACCATTCCCACCGGGAAATCAAAGATTTCTGTAATCGTTTCCGGGAAGAGCGGCGCCTGGGAGAAACGGTTATGGAACCGGCCTATGACAGCATGGAACTGGAGCTAAAAAAATCCGGAAAACCTTGCGAAAATAAGTCTTCCTAGGCATAATTAGAGCGGAGATATGCGAAACTTTGTTTCGCTTCGATTATATTGTGCGGCAGCTGCCGTACTAAATAAGGGGTATATTGTGGGTTCAACTTTTAATCCTGAAGAATTAGCTGATTTTGCCCGTTACCACGGGTTTCATTATGATACTGTCGATCCCGTCCAACTGGTTCGGGATATCCGCTTTGATATGGAGCGGGGCCTGCGGGGGCAGAGTTCCAGCCTTCCCATGATTCCCACCTATATCAACCCCGGGAACCGGATACCCGCGGGAAAAGCTGTAATCGCCCTGGACGCCGGGGGAACAAACCTTAGGGCGGCCCGGATACGGTTTGACGAAAAGGGCAAGGCCCTAGCCGAGGGAACTCGAAAGGTCCCCATGCCCGGCACTAAGGGCCGCCTAAGCGCGGAACAGTTTTTCGACGCAATCGCCGATGTCACCGAACCCCTTCTTACGGAAGGCGGCGATATCCAGGGCATCGGGTTTTGTTTTTCCTACCCCATGGAGATAACCAAGGAGGCTGATGGGATACTCATGGCCTTTAGCAAGGAAGTGGAGGCCCCGGAGGTAATTGGCAAGTCCATAGGCCAGGGACTTCGGGATGCCTTGGCAAGAAAAAAGCAAAAAGCCCCGGAAAAAATCGTTCTCCTCAACGATACGGTAGCTACCCTGCTCTGCGGCATGGGAGAGATTCCTCCGGACCTTGGCAAAGGGGACGGGCCGGATACGTACGGCATAGGGGGCGGCCCGGTTATCGGCTTCATTCTGGGAACCGGATTCAATACCGCTTACCCGGAAAAGAGCATCCCAAAGATCGGCTTCCAGTCCGAATCCTCCCCCCAAATTGTGGTTTGCGAGACCGGTACCTTCGCCCCCCGTTACCTGGGATACCTGGATAAGGAATATGATGCCACCACAAAAAGCCCCGGCGCCTATCTACAGGAAAAAGCTTCCGCCGGCGCTTACCTGGGTCCCCTCAGTTTTCATATTCTCAAACAGGCCCTGAAGGATGGTGTTTTGAAATTTAAAAAGTCCGGCGAATTCCTCGCCTGGCCTACCCTGCAAACCATGGACCTGAATTCCTTTTTACGAGCCCCCCTTGCCATGGAGGGTCCCGTGGGGCAGCTCTTCGGCAAGGATGAACGGGACGCCCTGAGCTCCTTTGTCTACCTTAGTTCTATTATTACCAAGCGGGCCGCCCTTCTTTCCGCAGGGGTACTTGCCGCCACAATGGAACGGATGGACGCCGGTTATGATCCTCTCGCCCCGGTACGAATAGCCGTGGAGGGAACTACCTATGTGCGCTACAAGGGCATGAGAGAAGCCCTGGAATCCTACCTGCATACCATGCTGAATGCCGATAAACCCCGGTTCTATGTCATATCCCCGGTGGAACAAGCCAGCCTCTTCGGCGCCGGCGTGGCCGCCCTAACGGAGTAAGTATTGACCCTGATGAAGGATAGCAGTAGGATTAAGAACGATTAACTATAAAGGGGGCGGTTTTTGTTAAACTCATCTAATTCCTTATATTATAACGAATTACCCCACACACACATGGTTTCGTTGTTTCCCGTATTTATTTCCATAATATTCGGTTATCAATGAAGTTGCCCGGGATTATACCCGGGTACTTTTATACCTATTTTTTCTATAAGGAGTAACAGAATGAAAAAAACCAAGTCATTGGTAGTGATGACAGTACTGGCGCTGTCAGTTTTCTTCCTCCTCATTGCCTGCGGTGAGGAAACAATCGAAAGCTTGGCTGAGAAAAATAGGGATGCCCTTATAGACGCCACTAAGGCTACGGAAGAAGGATTTACAGCTACAGCTAAGGATAAAGACGGTATGGATGTACCTGTTTCTATCCAGTTTGGTACAGAGATAATTCTTAAAGTTGGGGAAGGGGAAAGCGCAGAGGAAGGACACTATCAATGGACCATTGACGAAAAAACTATCACATTAAAAGGAGCCGGGGCCGACGGTGGGGATGTGACACTAGGATACGTTATTAATGATGATAAGACTCTCTCCATCACCAGCGGATTAGACAAAATTAAGGGCGCGGAGAACTTAGAGGAAAGCCTTGTTTCCAACGAGAATCCCGCCCTGGCAAAACCGGCGGAAGAAGCAACCAAGCCCGATAGCGGGAGCGGCGATGTAAAAGACGCCACGGTATATCAGCGAAACTGGCAGAACGGGTCCGATCAATTAACCCCAGTATCCGGCAATGCAACGGTAAGTTTGGTATTGTACAAAAACGATGAGGATACAAACCCTACCCGTGTGGATATCGGAACTATTACCAAGGGCAAACTGAGCTTCACCCTTCCTGCGGAAAGCAAATTTAACACTTACCTGGCCACGCTATCAAGTGAGCCGGAGCTGGCAAATCTTAAAATAAGTAACCCAGCGGCTAAGGCGCTTACTCTGGGTGGCGGGTTCGCACTACTTAACAATGCAGGGCAAGAAATTGGCGATCTCCGTTTTGAGAAAGACACTACAACCGGCAATGATGACATTACGTATTGGTATTTTGACAGGGATGTTAAAATCACCGGTACCGTAATCCAAGAAGCAGAGGATGAGGATGATTGGAGCGGTACAATTACAATTAATATCGATGCGAAAAAGGGCTGGAATAAAGTACGGAATTCTGAAACAGGTAATGAAAAAACGCGATCGTTTACATCTACCATAACAATCTGGACCGGCAGCACATCAGATTATAAATGGGTCTATGAACAGCATGGAAGCAACAGCGGTCTCGATTCCGATACCTCTGCAACCGGCGGTGAGCTCCAGAAGGTCACCGGGGATCAACTCGCTACAGAGTTTGCAGAACAGTCCGGAGGTCAGGTTAAAAAAAGTGATATCTTAGGGAAAACCTTCCAAGAAATAGCTGATTTGTCCGGAATAGGCCTTGGATTTTTTCAATCTCTGGTTTTCACGGATAAAGAAGGTAAAAACCCGGTTCAGGGTACTACCAAAATAACCGCGAGCGCCGTTTTTTACTTGGATGAAAGTGGTGGTGAAGACCCCTACAACCCCGGCTCTGGCGGTACGCTCCAGAAGGTCAGCGGGAATGACATCGCGAAAGTATTAGTGGAACAATTAAAAGAATTTGGAATCAATAAGACAGAGGATCAGATTTTAGGTCAAACATTCTCAGCGATTGTTGAGAACAATACGCAAGGTCTCCAGATACTTCAACAGAATATCTTCAAGGATGCAAATGGTACACCGGTTGCGGGTACTGACAAACTAGTTGCAAGTACCGATTATTGGGTATACGGATACGACGAAGGGTACGAAGACAACTCAGGCTATGGCGATACAACAACCGGCGGCGGTTGGAAACCCGGTAGCGACGATGCAACAACCGGTAGTGGGAAGCTCCAGAGGATCACCGGGATCGAGCTTTCTGAGGAGGCTGGGTCTGATATCTTGGGGAAAACATTCCAAGACCTAGCTACCATAATCGGAATACCCTTTGATTTTCTTCAATATACGTTTTTCACGGATGAAGCTGGTAAAAACCCGGTTAAAAGTACTACCAGAATAACAACGGACGCCGTTTTTTACGTATTGATTGGCGACAACATAACCGGCGGTGAAGACTCCGACTTGGGCAACGGTTACCCCATCTATAGTGAACCACCCTTGGTCGGCAGCGGTAAGCTCCAGAGGATTACCGGGATCGAGCTCGCTCTTGGGTTTGGGTCTGATATCTTTGGGAAAACATTCCAAGAGCTAGCTACCATAATCGAACTACCCTTTGAATTTCTTCAACTTGTGTTTTTCACGGATGAAGCCGGTAAAAACCCTGTTAGCAGTACTACCAGAATAACAACGGACGCCGTTTTTTACGTATTGGAGGAGTTTGCCGCCCCCAGCTCTGGCGACAGCGGTGTGTACCCCTCCCCCAGCTCTGGCGACAGCGGTGTGATTCTCCGGGCAACTCGCCGGACTTTCTAATCTGATTGTAAGCACTGTCCGGGCCGGTATTTCGGCTCGAACAGTGCTTTTTTTATAACCCTGGCAGTCTTCTCTGAACCGAAAAAAAAGCTGTCCAAATAGCGTTTTAAAACTTTTGGACAGCCCCATATTACGTAAACTACAAGATCAGGTAACTACTTCCAGGAAGCTGGGGATCATTTCCCCGGAGAAGTAGAAGAGACCGCGGCCAAGCTGGTCGGCGTCCCAAACCCGCTGGGGATTATCCGGATAGGCGGTGTACCCGCCGCAGTAGGTCTCGATCCGGTTGCCCGAGGGTTCCCAGAAGTAGATGGTGGTACCGCGGGTAATGGCGTGCCGTGTGGGCCCGATGTCCAGCTTCAGATGGTTGATGGCGATCAGGTCTGCAGCGTTGAGTACGTCCTGCCAGGTCTCCAGGAAGAATGCGAAGTGGTGCATCTTGCCGGGCTTGGGATATTCCACAAAGGCCAGGTCGTGGGCCTTGTTGGAGCCGGTGATCCAGGCGGCAAGCCGTTTCCCGTCGGGGGTGTTACACACCTCGGGAACGTACATACCAAAAACCTCTTTCATGAACCGTTCCGCCTCGTCAATGCCGGGTCCGTAGAGGAGGAAGTGATCCAGCCTGGTGGCCCGCATACCCCGGGGCTGTTCGTGCCATATGTCGGGGTTCTTGATCGGCGGGAACTTCTTGGCCAGTTCCACATCACTGTAAATCTGCAGCTGATGGCCGGTACAGATGGTAAAGGCGTAGCGTTTTCCAAAACCGGGCTGTTCATCGTTTGCCTTGAGTTCCGTTACCTTATAACCGAATTTTTCGGTCTTTGCCTTAATGTCCTCCAGGGTCTTGGCGTCGGCCACCTTAAAGGCTACATAATCAAGCCCCGCCTCAGGAGCCTTGCGGAGTACCACGCTGTGGTGATCAAATTCATCATAGCACTTCAGCAATACCCGGCCATCGCTGGTCCGGCCGACTTCGTCCAATCCGACGATGTTCTTGTAGCAATCCAGGGTCTTTTCCAGATCCAGCACCCGCAGCTGAATAAGTCCGGGACGCAATGTCGCAGTAAATCCCATATCAAACCTCCATGCGTTAAATATTTGTTTCCACCCGCCGGACCGTAAGATCACTGCGGGGTTGAACACAACACAAAAGAACTATCCCCTCTTTTTTATCATCCTCCGAAATATGGGCGGCGCTCATAGTCTTAAATGCAAACCATTCCCCGGAACTTATCCGCACACGGCAGGCGCCGCATCCCCCGCCGGCGCAGCCATAACTCACCGGACCGGTACGGGCGCGGATCATGGCCGCAAAAACCGATTCATCTTCCCCGCAGGGAAAAGCTTTCCCCACTTCCGGTACGCTGACCTGCCACGTTTTCCCCATGACAAACTCCGTTACCGCCTACTTTTTCTGCGATAATTGATAAGCCACATCCACTATCATATCTTCCTGGCCGCCCACCATACGGCGCTTGCCGAGCTCCACCAGGATATCCCGGGGAGGTATACCGAATTTTTCCGCCGCACGCCGGGTATGGAGGAGGAAACTGGAATAGACCCCCGCATAGCCCAGCATAAGAGAATCGGTGCGAACCACCTGGGGACGCTGCATCAGGGGCTCAACCACATCCTCCGCAAGGTCCATGAGGTCAAAACTTTTTACCCCCGTATTATAACCCAGCCGTTCCAATACCGCACAGAAAACCTCACCCTGGGTATTCCCGGCCCCGGCCCCCAGCCCCCGGCAGGTAACATCGATGTAGAGGGCGCCCTCTTCCACCGCCGCCAAAGAATTGGCAACCGCCAGGGACAGGTTATTATGGGAATGGAAGCCCACAGGAATATTAATTGCCGCCTTGAGCGCACTAACCCGGGCGCGGACATCATCGGGAACCATGTACCCCGAAGAATCCGCCAGATTGATATAGTCGGCGCCGGCATCGGCAAAGAACTTCGCCTGCTCCACAATTTTTTCAGGAGACGCCATGTGGGTCATCATGAGGAAGCCCACGGCGAACATCCCCGCCTGTTTTGCCCAGGCGATATGCTGGACGGCGATATCCGCCTCGGTTACATGGGTGGCTACCCGTACCGCGTTGGCCCCCCGTTCCTGGGCTTTTTTCAGGTCCTCTATAGTACCTATCCCCGGCAGGAGCAGTACCGCCAACTTGGCGTTCTTTATTACTTTTCCTGCGGCCTCGATCAGCTCCAGCTCATCCACCTTGGAAAACCCGTAGTTTATCGACGAACCGGTTATGCCGTCCCCGTGGCTAATCTCAATAATATCGATCCCGGCCCTATCCAGCCCCCCCGCTATGGCCACTGCCTGTTCCACGGTAAAAGAATGGCTTACCGCATGGCTGCCGTCCCGCAGGGTAGTATCAACAATATTAATCTTATTCGTATTTATTTTAGCAGCGCCCATACTATGCCTTTCCTCCCAGCAGTTTTACCGCCAGCTTTTCCGCAACGGCCACTGCGGCCTGGTTAATGATATCCAGGTTCCCCGAATACGCGGGAAGGAAATCCCCCGCCCCCTCAACCTCTACTATCACCGTTACCTTATTGCCTTCGATCACCGGAGGAAGCCGCAGACGATACCCGGGAACATAACTCTGTACTTCCCGGATAATATCGTTCACCGACTCGGTAATTTTTTTCGCATCGGGGTTCTTCACCAGGGCATAGACCGTGTTGGTCATCATCAGGGGCGGGTCCGCAGGGTTCAGTACGATGATAGCTTTACTGCGATCCGCTCCACCCACCACGCGAAGGGCCTTGGAGGTGGTCTCGGTAAATTCGTCGATGTTCGCCCGTGTCCCGGGACCGGCGCCCTTGGATGAAATACAAGAGACAATCTCCGCATACTCCACGTCCGCCGCCCGGTTAATGGCGTAGGCAATGGGTATGGTGGCCTGGCCGCCGCAGGTGACCATGTTAAAGTCCACCTCGTCGGCGAGCTTGTCCAAGTTTACGCAGGGCACCACATAGGGTCCTACCGCCGCGGGGGTCATGTCGATGGAGATTTTCCCGGCAGCCTTGAGGATAGCGGAATTGTGAAGATGGGCCTTGGCGCTGGTGGCGTCAAAAACAATTTTGATTTCCCGGTCCTCCGCCACGGCGTCCACACCTTTAATGGAGGTTTTAAACCCCAGGGCTGCGGCCCGCTTAATGCCTTCGGATTCCACGATACCGGTCATCATGTGCATCTGGAGATGCTTGCTCTTCATAACCTTGTACATCAAATCACTGCCGATGTTTCCCGGGCCAATGATTCCCACCTTTATTTTTTCCATTTCCAATCACCCCTCATTACATACAAAACGAACATGAAGAATTTCAACCGCAAAGACTTTATAACCGTAAAGTCAACATTTACAGTTATAAACTCTTCGCAGTTATACTATCTACACAAACTGCGCTTCCACCGTCCCCAGGGTGGAAAATTCCGCCTTGAAACTATCGCCCTTGGCGGCCAGGGGCGCCGCGGAGAAGGCCCCGGAAAGTATCACTTCCCCGGCCTTAAGGGTTACACCGTAGGTCCAGAGCCGGTTCGCAAGCCAGGCCACGGAAATACAAGGGTCTCCCAGGACCGCTGCGCCGGTACCCTCTCCCACCAACTCGCCCTGGTTCTTATAGAGCTTCATGGCTACCTTGGTAAGATCCACATCGCTGAGCCGAACCTTGTTGGCCCCCAGCACGTAGCGCCCGGAAGAGGCATTATCAGCAATAGTGTCGGGGAGCTTGATTTTCCAGTCGGCGATACGGCTGTCCACGATTTCAAAGGAGGCTACCACATAGTCCGTAGCCTTGATTACATCTTCCCGGGTAACCTTACCGCCGGCAAGATCCGCCTTGAGGATAAAGGCTATCTCCCCCTCGATCTTCGGCTGGAGTAAGGCCGCGGTGTTTACCGTACCATCCTTGCAGTCCATGGCTGCGTAGAGATGTCCGTAATCGGGTTCATTAACCCCCATCTGCTTCTGGATACCCGGAGAGGTAAGGCCTATCTTCTTCCCGGAAATAACATGCCCCAGGGAAAGGACGGCCTTTACATTTTCCAGTTGGATCTGGTAGGCATCGTCAACAGTAAGACTGCTATCCTGCCCGGTCAGGGGAGCAATAGCCTTACGGTTCCGTTCCGCCTGGTAAAGCTTTTCGGCGTAGACCTTGATCTTCGCGGCGTCCATGACTACCTCTTAAAGAAACTGCGGGTTAAGTCCGCGAATTCCTGGGTATGTTCAATCTGGGTCCAGTGACCGCAGTGACCGAATACATGGAGCTGGGCCTTGTCGATAAGCTTGAGCAGCTTATAGGAGTTATCCAGGGGGATTACCCGGTCTTCCCGGCCGTGAACGATGAGGGTCTCGTGGGGGATGTTCCGGATAAAATTCTCATTACCCGCCATGGCCTCCACCCCCTTCTGCCGGGGCTCGGGGAACAGGGCGTGGAAACTCTCCTGGAAACCGGGCTGGATACTGGATTCATACCGGCTTTTAACAAGGTCCTTGGTAGCAAAACTGTGGTCATAGGTGAAGATTTCCAGCAATTCCTCCATATGTTCTATGGAAGGTTCGTAACCCCAAACCTGGTCCAGTCCGTAGGTGATGGGGAAGCTCACCCCCATAGCCCCCATGAGCACCAGTTTGTTTACCCGCTGGGGGTATTTGATCGCCAGAGACAGGGCCAGGGCGCCGCCGAAGGAATTCCCCACCAGGTTGGTTTTTTCGATTTTAAGGGCATCCAGCAAATCAATGGTCTGCTCCACCCAGCCGTTCATGGTCTCCACCCGGCCCGGGACCCGTTCGGTAAAGCCGAAGCCGGACATATCCGGGGCGATAATGCGGAAATCGTCTTTTAAAAGGGGGAATAACTTATTCCAGTTTGCCCAGGCGGTTACCCCCGGGCCGGAACCGTGAAGCAGGGTTACCGGAAAACCCTTACCCAAATCATGATAATTAGTTTTGAACGAACCTGTTTGGATACTATTCGCTATTTCAGGTCTTTGCTCAGCCATGGTACATCACTCCTTATTGATTTTTTTAATCCCAATTTCCTTACAGGGGAAAATATAATTCTGTACGCACTTTGGGGATTTGTCAAGAAAAATACATGATAAAAATACTATAAAAAGGGTAATTATTACAAAAATATTAATGTATCGCCCTAGGATTTATCCCATATAGCGGTTTCGTCAAACCCATCGCTTTCCCGTATCCGCTGAATAGTAACGTCGAGATGCTCTTCCATAATTGCCTCGGTTTTGGCCTTATCCCCTGCTTTCAGCGCGTCAATCAAGGCCCGGTGATAGGTCAGACCATCCCGGTGGCCCAGAAGACGGACTATGTCCATCATGGCCACCGAAAGCATATCGTTAATCAGGGAGTAAACCTTAAGGATGATGGAATTCCGGGTTATTTCGGCAATACGGTAATGGAATGCCAGGTCCGCTTCGCTGAATGCTTTGAGATCCGCCACCGCTCCCACCATAACCGCATAGATTTCTTCCAGAGAGTCTATGTCTTCGGGACTTACCCGTTCCTGGGCCATGCCGGCGGAACCTTTTTCGATGATTTTCCGGTATTCCAGGATGGTGATAAGATCCTGATTCTGGCGGAGCTGCAGGAGGGGATGAAAGGTATCGACTTTCTCTATAGAAGAAAAATTCTTTACAAAGGTTCCGCCCCCGTGTTTGGTCTCCACAAGCCCCAGAATTTCCAGCTGCTGCAGGGCCGTTCGGATAGTTACCCGGCTTACCCCGTATAGAGCGCAAAACTCATGCTCCGAGGGAAGTTTTTCCCCCTCCTTCCATACCCCCTTCATGAGTTGTTCCTTAATTTTACGATAAACTTGAGCCCGGAGAGGTTCGGCCTTTATTTTGGGGATTTCATGCATAAATGGTTCCTGCTTATGCATATAATAAGTTTCTCCTTTTGTCTATGAACTATTCTGAAAAATTGATTTTATTTGACAAATACCTTCTTGTATGGAATAATAAGTTGTCATACAAGTTCCCGATTACGGAAACCAGGAGGAGTTTTTATGCTAAAGCCGGAACAAAAAAAGGAGCTTGAAAAAATAACCCTGCAGCTGCGCCGCGATTTAGTAGAAATGATCGGTATCGGTGTGGCCGGTCATTTAGGCGGTTCGAGTTCCCTGGCGGAAACCATGGCGGTGTTGTACTTCAACAAGATGAATTTCAGCGCCGATCGTCTGAAGGACCCCAACCGGGATCGGCTGGTACTGTCCAAGGGCCATGCGGCGCTGATTCAGTATGCGGCGCTCTGTGAAAAGGGTTGTTTTCCCCGAGAAGAGCTGAAGCGGGTAAAGAAGTTGGATGCCCTGCTCCAGGGTCACCCCGATCTGTCCATCCCCGGCATTGAAGCGGTCACCGGGTCCCTGGGCCAGGGACTTTCCATTTCCCTGGGTCTGGCCCTGGCGCTACGGCTGAACAAAAGCCCCGCCCGGGTTTACACCATCATGGGAGACGGCGAGCAGTCCGAAGGCCAGCTCTGGGAGGCGTCCATGGCGGCGGCAAATTTCAAGATTGATAACCTTACCGCCTTTTTAGACTGGAACAGCGTTCAGGCCACGGGGGCCACAAAGGATATATTCAATATCCCCGACCTGGATAAAAAATGGACCAGTTTCGGCTGGCACAGTATCAATGTCGATGGTCATACGGTTGAGGCAATCCTGAACGCCATCGAAGAGGCGGAAACCATTAAGGGCAAGCCGACATTGATCATTCTGAAAACTATTAAGGGTAAGGGCTTCTCCTTTGCGGAGGGAAATCCCGCATATCATAACGGTATCCTCACCGAAGAAACCTACAAACAAGCGCTCAAGGAACTGGACGCCATAAAGGCAGGGTTATAATTATGGAAAAACAAAGTTTGAGAAAAGCCTACGGAGATGCCCTGGTAGAACTGGGTAAACAGAATTCCGATGTGGTAGCCCTGGAAGCGGACCTGGGCAAATCGACCATGTCCTGTCTTTTCAAGGACGCCTTCCCCGACCGGTACTTTGAAATGGGTATTGCCGAACAAAACATGGCATCCACCTCCGCGGGGCTTGCCCTGGGAGGAAAGATCCCCTTCTACAGTACCTTTGCGGTCTTTGCCTCCGGGCGAGCCTACGATCAGATCCGCTGCTCCATCGCCATTCCCAGGGCGAATGTAAAGATCTGCGGTTCAAGCTGCGGCCTTTCGGATTTCGGGGACGGAAAAACCCATCAATCTATAGAAGATAGCAATGTGATCAAAACCCTCCCCAACATGATCGTTATCAATCCCCTGGATGCGGTGGAGGTTAAAAAGGTAATGAAGTTCCTCCTAAGTTATGAGGGACCGGCCTACATCAGGATCAATCGGAATGATCTTCCCGTATTTACGGCGGAGGAAGGGGAATTCGAACTTGGGAAGCTCCGCACCATAGTCGATGGTAATGATGCGCTTATCTTCGCCACCGGAGCCATGGTTTGGAAATCCGTAGAAGCCGCAGGGCTGTTGAAAAAGGACGGCATAAGCGCCCAGGTAGTAAACGTAAGCGCCGTCAAACCCCTCGTAAAGGAGGAGATCCTCAAGTACACCGCCGGGAAAAAGGCGATCATCACCGTGGAGGAAGCGGTAAAGATAGGCGGCCTTGGGGCGGGCATCGCGGCGGAGATCATCGGGGAGGTAAACCTTCCCTTTGAACAGGTAGGGATAAACGATACCTTCGGTACGTCCGCCCATGGTTACGATGAATTGCTGGAAAAATACGGGCTATCAACCAATCATATATATAATGCTGTTAAGAGGGCATTGAATAAATAATACGGAGGACAATATGACCATTGGATTTATAGGACTGGGTATCATGGGCGGTCCCATGGCTAAAAACCTTATCAAGGCCGGGTACAAACTCGTGGTAAGTTCCAAATCCGCAAAATTCAGCGAACTCAGCGGTTTGGGTGCGGAGGGGGCCGTCTCCGGTAAGGATATTGCCGCCAAGAGCGATGTGATAGTCACCATGCTGCCCAATTCCCCGGAGGTAAGGGAAGTGATCCTCGGGCCGGGGGGCGTTATTGAAGGAATTAAGGCGGGAACCATCGTGGTGGATATGAGTTCCATCGCCCCGGCGGTGTCACAGGAAGTCGGCGCAGCCCTTAAGGCAAAGGGAGCGGACTTTTTGGACGCCCCGGTTTCCGGCGGCGAACCCAAGGCGATTGACGGCACCCTGGCGATTATGGTTGGGGGCAATCCGGGGGCCTTTGAGCGGGTTAAGCCGGTGCTGGAAAAAATGGGGTCCTCGGTTACTCTGGTGGGGGATATCGGCAGCGGTAATGTTACCAAGCTGGCCAATCAGATCATCGTAGCCCTCAATATTGCTGCGGTTTCCGAAGCCTTCGTGCTTGCCGCCAAGGCCGGGGTAAATCCCCAGGCGGTCTTTGACGCCATTAAGGGGGGACTCGCAGGGTCAACGGTTATGAACGCCAAGGTTCCCATGATCCTGGATGGCAACTTCAAACCCGGGTTCCGGATTGAACTGCATATCAAGGATCTGCAGAACGCCCTGGATACGGCCCACAATCTTGGTGTGCCGGTCCCCCTTACCGCAGAGGTGATGGAAACGCTCCAGAGCCTGAAAAACGATGGTTACGCCAAAAGCGATCACAGCGCCATTGTCCGATTCTATGAACAGCTCGCCAAACAGGAAGTACGGAAATGAGTAAAAAACTTGAACATAAAAGGGCCCTCATCACCGGAGCGGCCCAGGGCCTGGGTTTTGCCATTGCCAGCCGTTTCGCCGAAGAAGGCGCCGAGGTATTTATCGCCGACCTGCAAGCCGACGCGGGGGCCAAGTCGGCAGCCGAAATAGACAGCAAGGGCGGCAAGGCCCACTTCATCACCCTGGATGTTACCAGCGAACAGAGCTGGATCGCCGCCTCTGGGGAGGTGCAGAAGATTGCCGGGGGGCTCGATATCCTGGTGAACAATGCGGGGATCAATATCCGGGAACCGGTGGAAACCATGGCGGCGGAAAATTTCGACAAGATGTTGGCAGTAAATGTGAAGGGTCCGTTTCTGGGGACCAAGCATTTCATTCCGGTGCTCCGGAAGGCCGGAGGCGGCTCTATCATCAACATGTCCTCGGTCTGCGGACTAATCGGACACCGGTACACCACCGAAGCTTACACGGTAACCAAAGGCGCAGTAACGCTGCTCACCAAGACTATCGCGGTGCGCTATGCCAAGGATAATATACGCTGTAACTCCATCCATCCCAGCACGGTGGATACCCCGCTGATGCAGGAGCTCTTCAAGAACCCGGACCGTAAAGCGGAACGGCTGGGGGAGGTTCCCCTGGGCCGGCTCGCCACTGCCGCAGACGTAGCCAACGCAGCGCTCTTCCTCGCTTCTAACGAGGCAACGTTTATCAACGGCGTGGCCTTCCCGGTGGACGGGGGAACTACGGCGGACTAAATACAAATACTTTCAAAGGCAATACCGGCGTAGTAGGTGGTATCCCCCAATTCTCCCCGGGCGCTTACCAGGGGGCCTGTCACAAGACGCGCCGGTTTGTCGGCCATTAGGCCGCTTTCTAAAAGGGATGCTATCAAGGAGGCCCCGCAGGAACTTATCCGGCCATCGTATATGCCGGAAATAAAATCACCTATCCTATTTTCTTCCAGCAGTTGAATACAGGTTTCGGCGCCTAAACGGGCTGCCTTTTCATCATCATGTATGGAAACATTGGCGGAAACCACCAAAAGGGTACTGTCCATAATGGGTTCCAGGATTATCCGCAGCGCCCGGGCCAGGGCCGATATCAGCCAGGGCTGGGCGCCTCCCATAAGGATAGGGACGATTGCCGCGCCGGGAAAACAAAACTGTGTCAGGGGGAGCAGAACCTCCACCGCGATTTCCTGCAGATGGGGAATATCGTTGACTTCGAAGAGGGTACTACAGGATGCCAGGGATTCGGAGAGTTCCATATCCACCGGCAGCCTCCCAAGGGGGGTGTCAAAATAATGGGAATCCGAAAAAAAGACCCCCGGTTCCTCCATGCGGTGAACATTTCCCAGGATAACCACCCGGGATACCTCATTGGCCCTGCCGGCGGCGGCTGAAAACGCGGTTGCCGCAACGGACCCGGAAAAATCCCAGGCCCCGTGGGGAGCAATAATCGCCGAAGCCCTGCCTCCAACACCGCGTTTCAACCCAAGGGCGCGGATTCGGGTTCCCATCTCCGCCCGGTCATCGGGATAAAATAATCCCGATACTACCGGAGAACGGCCTTTAACTTTGTGGAATGCGGTTAGAACGCCCATATAATAATTCTAGGTCTCTCGCCCTTGATCTGCAAG
This sequence comes from Treponema primitia ZAS-1, assembly GCF_000297095.1. Taxonomy (NCBI): domain Bacteria; kingdom Pseudomonadati; phylum Spirochaetota; class Spirochaetia; order Treponematales; family Treponemataceae; genus Treponema; species Treponema primitia. The sequence goes on from NZ_AEEA01000070.1 coordinate 18,509, forward strand.
GAAAAGACTGCATTATTTTTCTATTCGGCACTGCTCCAGTTCTTTCAATCGAAACTCTTCTACCTTCACATGAAGGTTTTTTTCTTGGGTCGGTATCACCAGTCCCTTGGGCCCGTTCTTCGCCCGCCTGAGAAATTTTACCGGCGTATAGAAAAGATCCCCCTCGCCGTTGTTACGGCCCTTGGAATAAAAGATGGCAAGGTTCCCCGCGTCCAGAAGTATATCTAAGGGGACCGTCTTCCCGGATCGTTGTTTGATAAACACATAGGAACCGGGATAATCCCGGGCATGGAGCCAAAGATCGTTCCCCTTAACGTGCCTGCGGAGGAGCTCGTCATTCTCCGATGCGTCCCTGCCCACGATGATAAGCCAGTCCTTGCGCCGGAAGGAAAGCCCCGGACGTTTACTGTCCGCCTTTGCCGGAGGTTTCTCCCCCCGATTCTTGAGCAGCCGGTGCAGCGCCAGGGGGTTTGTCTCTTCCAGCAGCCTGTCCAGGGTCTCCTCCAGGGCAGTAAGTTCCTTTTCCCCGGCGGCAATCTCTTCCTGTACATCCGCAAGGCCGTTTTTTGCCTTACGGTACTGCTCGTAGTAGAGCTCCCCCTGGGCGGCGGGGCTTTTGCGTGGCTCCAGCTTGATCCGTATCGTTTCCCCGGTGTAAAAATTATCCGCCTCCAACCAGGAGTCCCCGGTCTTAATGGCGCCCAGGTTAGCCATGATGATATCCCCGTACTCTTTCAGCCTGTCCGCCGCCCCAAAATCCCCCGCCTTCTCCCTAAGACGTTCCAGGGAAGCCTTCAGCCTGCCCATACGCCCCTCAAAATTCCGCCGGGCCTGTTCCCTAAGCGCTTCCAGGGACAGGGCGCCCCCGTGTTCAGCATAAAAAGCGTCTATCTTTTCGTTAAACGAAGCGCCGGGCTCAATTCCTGCCGGAGTTCCCGGCTCAAATTCCCGGATTTCGTATTCCCGAACTACATGCTCCCGCCCGGGCTTTCCGCCGGGTGTTTCAGCCTCCGGCGTATAGTGTCCGCCGGTAACTTCCCCCCGCTTGGGGAGCCGCCGCATAGCGTCCAGTATCAACCCGCCTTCATCGGTAACCACCACATTGGCGGCATTGGACCAGAGCCGGGCATAGAGCCGGAAATAGTTCTTCCCCTGCCGGATCAGGAGCCGGACAATACGGTTATCCCCCAGTTGTCCCGCCTCCTCAATCCAGCCGTTCACAATCCGGGACTTGAGAAATTCCGCAAACCGCAGGGGCCTATCGCTTTTCGGGGTACCCCGGAAGGTTTCGTGGATACGGCAAGCCCCAGGACTAAGGGCGATGAGGATATTCTTGGCCCCGCCCTTTCCGTAAAGCTGCAGGCTTAACACATCGTAGGTACTCTGTACCGCCTTCTGTATCTGATACCCCCGCAGATCCAGTTCGGCGAGAATTAGATTGATTTCCTTCCAGTTCAGGGACATGGGGTAACTATACGCCCCGGGAACAAAATACGCCATAGGAAAAAGTCCCGGATTCCGTTACAGTACCCCTATGCGTTCCCTATTGTACCCCATGGCTTTTCTCCTGCTGATCAGCCTCCCCCTATGTACCGCCGAAGAGACCCTCCCGGAAGGGGCTGATCCGCTCCGTGTACGGGCCGGGCGGATTGCGGCGGCCATGGACGACCGTACTTTGGCAGGCCAGGTTCTGCTTACGGGGCTGGACGGGAACGGAACCCTGGGGGAGGCCATGAGGTCCCTGCTTCGGGATATTTCTCCCGGGGGGGTCATGCTTTTTAAAATGAACCTCAATATGGAGAAGGGGCGTATTCCCGGTTTTCTCAAAACCGTATCGGACTTGGCGGCGACAAGCGCCTTTGAGCATACCGATATGGAAGTAATGATACCTCCCTTCATGGCGGTGGATCATGAGGGGGGCATTGTACACCGCTTCGTCGCCGGAGTGGAGCGGCTGCCCCCGCCCCTTTCCTATTGGGAGCTGGCGCAGAAAAACGGGCGGGACGCCGCGCTCCGGGCTATTGAAAAAGATGCCGTCCGCTCGGGCACTGAAATCCGCGCCCTGGGAATAAATCTGAACCTTGCGCCCGTGGCAGAAATACTGAACAGCGAAAACGCAGCCTTCCTGGAGGATCGCTCCTACGGTTCCGACACCGCCTTTGTGGAAGCCGCCGCCGCTGCCTTTGTTCGGGGTATGGGTTCCGCCGGGGTGGCCTGCGTGGTAAAACACTTCCCCGGTAATTCCGGGACAGACCCCCACCAGGCAGCTTCGGTGCTAAGAGATGATAGGGAAACCCTGGACAAAATGGTCCTGCCCTTTGTGGAGCTTATTGCAAAGGAGCAGCCCGCAGGTATCATGGTTTCCCATGTGCTGGTAAACGCCTGGGATGATGGGGTAAATGCCAGCCGTTCCAGGGCGGTAGTATCGGTATGGCTCCGGGAAAACCTGGGTTTCCGGGGCATAGTCCTGGGGGATGACTTTTCCATGGGGGCCATAAGCGCCGCCGGCCTGCGGGAAGAGGATGCGGTAATCGAAGCCCTGAACGCCGGGGTAGATATGGTGATGACCTGGCCGCGGAGCCTGGGACGGGTCCACCGGGCCATCCTGCGCGCCCTGGGGGATGGCCGCCTTAAACGGGAACGGCTTGAGGAAGCAGCGGCCCGCATTATATATGAAAAGATCCGTTATGGACTTATGGAGTGATATGGACAACAAAATAAACGAAGAGCGAATTATCTACTCAAACGATCAGTGCATGGTGATAAACAAACTGCCCGGAGAAGCCGCCGAAGGCGCCGCTAAGGGGATGGCGGACCTGCCCCAAATTCTAACGAAGCAATTCGGCGGCTCCTTTACGGCGGTACAGCGGCTTGATGTCCCGGTCTCAGGCTGCGCCCTCTTCGCCCGTACCCCTAAGGCCCTGTCTTTTCTCAACGCCGCATTCACCGCCGACCGGGTGCAGAAATACTACTGGGCCATTGTGGAGATGCCGCCCCCAGACCTGACCCTGGCGCCGGCCGGGGAACTGGTCCACTGGCTTGAGATGGATACTCGCCAGAACAAAAGCATCGCCTTTGCCGAAAAAGCGCCGGAGGGCTCGCAACGAAGCTCCCCGCGCAAACAAGCCATACTCCGGTATCGGATTATCGGAAAGGGAACCAATTATCTTTTTATGGAGATAGAACTGGTCACCGGCCGTCACCACCAGATCCGGGCTCAACTGGCCGCACTGGGACTCCACATCAAGGGGGATCTCAAGTACGGCGCCCGGCGCAGTGAAAAGGCCGGTGGTATACGCCTCCACGCACGATCACTGCGCTTCCCCGCGCCCGGTTCTTCCGCAAAGCTTCCCGATGAATTTATCCAGGTTACCGCAACCCCGCCCCTGCGGGACCGGCTCTGGGAGGACTTTGAAGCCGCTGCTATGGCCCCAGAAACTTCCCCACCAGTGGCCGTTTCCCCAGTTCCGCCTCAAGCGCCCTCTGACTGTGCATAACCATTCCGCTGTAGGCGTACCGCAGGGGCGTATCCCCAAAGACATCATCCCCCAGGGAATTAATACTGTCAGGAATAATCACACTCCGGAGCCGGTTACCCGCAAAGGCCAGGCTGCCGATTTCATCTATGCGCTTACCGAAAATCACATTGGTAATCCGGTTGTTTTCAAAGGCGTGATCCCCAATAACCGTAACGCTGTCGGGAATGAGTACCCCGCCGAGTTGGTTGTTGGCAAAGGCGGAGTCCCTGATGACCGTAAGCCCTTCGCCGAGTATTACCCAGGCGAGCCGGTTATTTTCAAAGGCCTTATACAAAATCGCCGTAACGGTGCCGGGAATTTCTACACCAATAAGCTGGTTGTCGGCAAAGGCCTTGTATCCGATGGCAGTAACCGGCATACCCTGGATCTCTGCGGGGATGACAATTTCCGCAGCATCTCCGGAATAAGCGGTAATGGTTACCCTATCTCCATGAATAACAAAACCAAAATCCCCGGAACTCCTACCGGAGGATACCTGGGAGGGTTCTTCAACCATTTCTGTTTCAGGTTCCGCCTGGTCATCGTACAGTTCAAAATCATACTCAAAATCTTCCAAATTTTGGGCCGCAACGAAGAAACAAACCAGGGGAAAAAGACAAACCAATGCTATCCGGCGCATATTCACTTCCTTAATCTAAGCATTATACTTTTTTGTCTATCCGGCAAGCGTTTTTTTCCAGAAACCGTATCAGAGGCGCCTCCCAGGGCTCTCCGGGATCGCTGCTGTCGGCCATAAAACGGCGGTATAGGGTGATGATATGGTCCCTGATGATCGCCCCATCCTCCTGGGCTAATCCGGGTAACGCAGTTCGTGGTGTAAAAAGCCGGGCGACAAATACCTCCGCCTCCTCCGGCGGGAACATAGCGGGATCGAAGCGGCTCATGGCGTACATGGCGGCGGCTACACAGTTTACGCTGTGCTGCTTCACATAGAGGATAGCCTCGGTGATCAGGGCGGCCCCGGAATTTATCTCGTCAATCCGGCCGGCCAGGGCTTCCTCGTCACCGAAGGAGCGGAGGATGTCCCGGAAGCGGGTATAGCTCAGGATCATCACCATCACATGGAGGCTGGGTATACACATAAGGTGGGGATCCGTAAGGTGGATCAGGAAAAACCGGGGGCGGGCTATATAATAGGGCCGGCGGGTGGTGGACATGTTTTTGGAATAGACTTCTGCGGAGAATTGGTAGAGCCGGTTCATGGAATTAAGAAAATCCTTTACAGGCTTAAGGGCACGGCGGCCGTAGTGTTTTAGAAGAAAGCCCAGGATACGTATCCAGAAGGCGACAAAGTCCAGGTAAATATTGACCCACCGGGGGATAAAGGGGATCTTTGCGTCCAGGGGATGGTCCACCGAAGTAACGGGGATGCGCCCCGGAAAAAGGACAGCCTTATACTGGAGAAAGAAAAAATTCAAAAAAATCGACCGGATACATTGTATCCCCGGCCCCCGCAGGATCGGACTGGCCATTATCGTAACCATTGAAACAAGGGGCGACTGTTTTCCTGGGGTTTCATCCCCTTGGGTTTCACCCTTTCCCTCTGCCATACACGCTCTCCCTCCCTATTGTTTATGGTCAACGTACCCTGTATTATTCTATCATTCTATTTAAGGAGCATAATACCATGAGAACCATCAACTTGGGTACCTCCGGTTTACAAGTACCGGTTATTGCTATTGGCTGTATGCGCATCGATTCCGTTGAAAAAAAGGATGCCGAAAAGCTGATTAAAACAGCCCTGGATAAGGGGGCCAACTTCTTTGACCATGCGGACGTCTACCAGGACGGCAAATGCGAAAAGATCTTTGCAGAGGCAATCGGCATGAACGCCTCGGTCAGGGAAAAAATCATTCTTCAGAGCAAATGCGGAATCCGTAGGGGAGTCGCCTTTGATTTTTCCAAGAACCATATCCTCAAGTCTGTGGATGGAATCCTAAAGCGGCTTAAAACCGATTACCTCGACGTGCTGCTGCTCCACCGCCCGGATCTCCTGGTTGATCCTGAAGAAGTGGCCGAAGCTTTCGGGATACTTCATACCACCGGTAAAGTTCGGAATTTTGGGGTATCTAACCAGAACCCCACGCAAATTCAGCTCCTGCAGAAATTCGTGAAACAGCCCATCGTGGCTAACCAGCTCCAGTTCAGCCTTGCCCACGCCTCCATGATCTCGTCGGGCCTCCATGTAAATATGGGCGATGATACAGCGATAAACCGGGATGGGGGCATTCTGGACTTCTGCCGCCTCAAGGATATCACCATCCAGGCCTGGTCTCCCTTCCAGAAGGGCTTCTTCGGCGGGGTCTTCCTGGGGGACAGCGAATATGCAAAACTGAACACCAAGATTGATAAGATCGCCAAAAAATACGAAGTAACCAATACCACCATAGCCCTGGCATGGATACTCCGGCATCCCGCCAAAATCCAACCCGTCACCGGAACCTGGAATGTGAATCGTATCAAGGATTGCATCAAAGCGGCGGATATCACCCTTTCCAAAGAGGAATGGTACGAGCTCTATCTGGCGGCGGGAAACGATCTGCCCTAAGGAATACCAATGTTAGGACCGGTGGTTAATGCGATAACAATCGTGGTATGCGCCCTAGCCGGGTGCTTCCTTATCCGGGGTATTCCGGAGCGGTTTGAGGAGATTATCAAAAAGGCCATCGGTCTTTCTATTATGTATGTGGGGATCCGGGGCGCCATGGATAACCAGCGGGTCCTCCTTTTGATCATGAGCATGGTCATCGGGGCGGTTATCGGGGAGTTTATCAATATCGATAGGCTGATGAACCGCTTTGGGGACTGGACAGAGCGGAAATTGAATATGCGCGGGGGTACCTTTTCCAAAGGCTTTGTTACCGCCAGCATACTCTTCTGTACCGGTTCTATGGCCATCGTGGGCTCCATGCAGAGCGGCCTCCAGGGCAACCACGAAACCCTCTTTGCCAAGTCTATCCTGGACGGCTCTATTTCCCTGGTTTTCGGCGCCTCCATGGGCATAGGGGTGGTTTTTTCCGCCATCCCGGTACTGGTCTATCAGGCAGGGATAGCCCTGGCATCCATGGCGGTCAAGGATTTCCTGAGTCCCGACATTATCCGGGAAATGTCCGCCGTGGGGAACCTCCTGGTGGCGGCCATTGGCTTTAATTTTCTCGGAGTTAAGGAAATCCGGGTGGCCAACCTGATTCCGGCAATTTTTATCCCCTGGGTGTATCTCGGTCTGGAAATAATTTTAAAAAACCCTTAATATTACTTAAAATATTCCGATAAAAAAAGGAATACCCGGAAGCGGATTTAAAACACCCGAATCCCGGTTAGACAGAGGGGACCATTTTGGCAAAATCGAATCAAATATTCGCTTACACAGAGACCCGCATCAAGACCGCGAGCCAGGGACAGCTTATCATCATGCTTTACAATGAGGCGGTAAAACAGTTGGATCATGGTCTTGAGCTGCTGGAACGGAACGCCGGGGGGAAGAAGAACCCCGGCAGAATTGAACAGATCAGCAAATCCATCCTGAAAACCCAGGAAATTGTCACCGAATTGATGGCTTCTTTGGATTTCGACCAGGGCGGGGACATCGCCAAAAACCTTTTTTCCCTCTATACATGGTTTAACCAGGAACTCCTGGCGGCCAATATCAACCATGACCCCCAGCGTATCTCCTCGGTCCGCAATATGCTGAACGACCTCCGGAGCGCCTGGAGCGAAATTATCACTAAAAATTCCATGGAAGGGATAGGTCATCCCGCCGTGGGTCTCAATATTACCGGCTAAGGCGCAAGGTATGGCCGGGGTTTTACCTGCAGAAGAAATCAACCGGCGGGTCGCCATCCTCAAACGCTTTCGGGAAATGCTCCGGGCCCAGAGGGATCGCTTTCAGGAATACCTCAATGTTCTGGACAAGCAGCAGGATATCATCGAAAAAGGCGATACCGAAGCGCTCCTTTCCCACGTAGAACTGGAAGAACACATCGTAACCGACATTTTCAATATACAGAAGGTCATAGATCCCCTGGAAGATATGTACCGCACCGTTACAGCCCAGCCAGGGACCAACACGGAGGGGGAAACCGAAGTCTCCGGCCTTAAAGCCGCCGTGGAGCGACTCAAACGGGAAGCAACGGTCAACACCACCCGGAACAAGGACCTGCTCGCCAAGCGGATGACGGAGATCCGTACGGAGATTAAGAGTCTCCGGGGAAACCCCTACGCCGCCCGCCAGTCCATCTATGCCGATACCGCCGCCCCGATGATGATAGACGTGAAGGGTTAGTTCAGTAATACGCTGCCCAAAGATTTTTCACGGGATTCAGTTCTTATTTACCGGATTGGCAAATCGTATAATATTGACCGAGTGAGCAGGTAACGATATAACCGTACCGGGATTATAATTAACAGTAACTGGTTTCCCGGGTTCGGCGTCAACATGATTGATATCATTATATGATTCAGTGCCTGTCCCCATAAGCGTTTGGATGGTATACACGGATGAAACAAAGGGGCCTACCCATTCAAGTTCCAAATCCCATGCCCTATGGGGGTCCTTATTGACCGCTGCCACTACTATACATCCTTCATGGGTATCTAAAGTAGTAATGATGTCAAGGGCATCCATTCCAACTGTCCCACCCGTTTTTTCCCGGACCTGAATCTGAGGCATATTTTCCACATAGGTATCCAGTACGGTTTCTCCAAGATTATTAACATAAAGATCAAAAACATGGTAAGTTGAACGTAGAACTATTCCATCCTTGTGGGTAAATATGCAGCCGCGGGTATTTACCACAGGGGCAAAATTTGCCATTCCCACCACAGTACAATTTCGATTGCACATGTTGAGAAAACAGGCGGTGAATACCGCATCAGCCATGGTGTAACGGCAATTTTCATCATTCAGATCCCGTGGGGTGAGATAATCCGCCGTAGTAAGTCCCTGTTTTACCGTATGAATATTCGGATGATACCATCCCCGAAGGTTCCATTCATCAAAGGCAATGCGTATTTTATTCTGCAAGCCCATAGCATTCAGAATTCCCTGGACCTTGACAATTTTATCGTCTAAGTGGTTTGTATACGCTATGCTTTGCTCGTAGTCTGCATAATCATTTGTCTGGTGAATTGCATCCCAATAGTCATGAATGGAAATCCAGTTAATACGATCCCCACAATTCCGGAGCAGATTAATATTCCAATCAAGATCCGCCAAGGCTGCGGCGGAAAGCTCAGTCTGCGGATCTACCCGCAGCATCATCTTTGCCGATTCGGTTACAAGCCTCCCCCATTCTTCCGCAGACTTTGCACCGATTTCCCAGCCACCGTAATTTTCATTACCTATACTCCAGTACCGTACTTTATATGGGTCTCGGTGACCGTTTGATATACGCTGCTTTGCATAAGGCCCTTCATTTGAAAGATTGCAATACTCAACCCAATCACTCATCTCTTCTGCGTTACCGGTCCCAGCATTGGTACAAATATAAGGTTCACAACCAACCTTGCGGCAGAATGCAATATACTCATCGGTTCCGAAGGTATTCGGTTCTTCAACCCGCCAAGCCTTGTCAAAAGACGGCTTCCGTTCCGGTCCTACCGCATCTTTCCAATGATGAGCAGATACAAAACATCCGCCCGGCCAGCGCAAAATTGGTACTTTTATTTTTCGCATAGCTTCAATGACATCAAGGCGAAACCCATCCCGATCTGACAAAGGATTTCCAGGATCAAAAATGCCGCCGTATATCTGACGATGAAAATGTTCAATAAAATGCCCATAAATCATTTTATCTCTTTTACCTATGGTACGCCGGGTATCAATATTTAATTTCATATCCCTACATCCTTAACGTGAAGGGTTAGTCCATGTTTCATTAGAGTGATTGGTAATCTTTTAAGTAGGCAATGATATAATTTACACAATGCTCCAGATCGCTTAGCTTTACGGTACCCACCGCGGTGTGTATGTAACGGCTGGGAATAGATATGCCGCCCGCAAGAACACCGCTGTCCGCAAGCGAGGCAGGCCAAGCATCGGTGCCGCCGCCCATCATAACCTCGCGTTGGAAGGGTATATGGTGTTTTTTTGCAAGCTCGATCATTCTGTTGGTAAGATGGCGGGGCACCGTATTACCGCAGCTTACATTCGGATCCCAGTCATAATATTTAACGCAGATACCGCCGCCCATTTTTTGCGAAGAGTCCCGCCATTCAATGCCGGGACTGCCGCCGGTAAGCGTTACGTCCACCGCAAAAAATAGTTCCGGTTTAAAACTGCGCGCCGCCGGTCCACCGCCGTGCATACCGATTTCTTCCTGGGTCGTTCCTGCCATGCAGATGGTCGGCAGCAGCGGCTCGTCTTTTAAACGCCGCATAACTTCCACCAGAACCGCAAGCCCGGAACGATCGTCCACCGCCTTGCCGCTGTAATAATCCGTACCGTTCAGAAAAAAGCCCCTGCGCGAATAGCCGCCTAAGTCGCCTATCTCAAGGCCTAAAGCGCGGGCTTCGGCGGCGCTTTGAACGCCAAAGTCCACAAACAGATCTTGTATCTTAAGCGGGGAATGCAACTCATCCTCACTCATCATATGGAATGGTTTTGCGCCGGTTACGCCGTACACTTTTTTGCCGGATGCCGTGTTAAACACCAGATCCTGGTTTACCACCATTTTATCATCGTGGTAACCCACAGGAAAGATGCGGGCAAATCCATCATCGTCAATGTATTTGATAATAAAACCGATTTCGTCCATGTGGGCGGCAAACATTACCCGTTTATCGCTTGCCGTACCCTTACGGATATAATACTGATTCCCCAGGGGGTCGGCATAGTAATCATCAAAAAATCCCGCCATCTCATTTTTTAACGCCCCGGCAACTTCTTCCTCATTGCCCGTCACCCCAAACACATTATCAAGGGTTTCCAAAAGCCGCGCCAGTGAATTAGTATCGCTCATAAATTTTCCTTACGCAACGATGATGCCGGTTATGAGATACAGTATCGCCGTGATAAGCCCGGCGATAAGCATATAGGGCGCTATGGCAAACATGGTGTCGATAGGGCGTATTTGACACGCCTGGGACGTAAGGATCACACCATCGCTGTAGGGGCAGAACACATTGCCAAAGAGGGAACCCGAAAAAACCGCCGCCCCGCAATAATCGGATCAATACCGATAGCAAGCGCCAGGGGCACCACAATCGGCATGATGATCATCGCCAGGTCCCAACAGGCGCCGGTAAAGTAACCGTAAGCCGCGCACACCACAAACACCGTTAGGGGGAGTAGGGATCCGCTCAGTATCGGCTCAACACAGGCAATGACAAAGCCGGGCATACCGGTGACTTCGTTTATCGCATTCACCGTAAAGGCGAGTACGAATAATATAAGGCAATACCCCATATTGAGAACACCATGGAAACAGGCGTCCATTGATTTGTAGAACGTCAGCTTACGCTCAACAATATAGAGAATCAACGCACAAATAGTGCCCCAGAAGGCGCCCATCAAAATATCAACTTCGTTTAATAAGGTTACCACCACGGTCACTAAAATTGGAATGAGAAAGTTAAAGGGGTATGCTTTTTTGCCGCCCTTCGCCGCTTCTTCCTCCTGCGTTTTTTGTATCTCCCTTTCAATATCGCTGTCGCTTATGGCGGCGCCGCCCAGGGGAAATAATTCACCCTTTTCTTCGGCGCGTTTAGAATCACGTTTTATCATGCCCAGTTTTGGCAGCACGCCGAGTATCTGCAACAGACAAACGATAAGCACAACCCAGGCATAAAAAATAAAGGGTATGCTGCGGAGAAAAGCAGTCATGGCGCTGCCGTTATACAAAACACCCTGTTCTTCAAAAATGGTGACATACGCCGCCGTCCAGGACGATATTGGTATGAGCTGACTTATCGGCCCCGCCATGATCAACACAATATAGGCAAGCTGTGTTCGGGGAATTTTGTGTTTGTCGGTAATTTTGCGCATCGTGGCGCCCACGGCGAGGTTGGAAAGATAGTCATCCACAAAGACTATCAACCCAAACAAGAAGGTACCCACCAGCGCTTGTCTTTTTGACTTGATAAATTTGCTTGCCCAGCGGCCGAACTCGGTTATGGCGCCCGATTCTTCGAACAGGGCAATCATAATACCGAACAACAGCACCACCGTGGTCAGCCACTGGTAATCTCCGTTACCCAGTGTTCCCTGCAAATACTCAAAAAAGACACCGGTAAACGGCGCGGCGGTACTTGCCGCCACGATGATACAACCGGTTACCACACCGCAAAACATTCCCAAGAGGCTTCGTTTAGTGATGATGCTTACCACAAAAATTACGGCGATCGGCAGTAGTGACAATACGCCCAGATTTGAAACTACCTGAGCAGCTTCTTCGACCAGTTCTTCCATATTATTATTCCTCCATAACAAGTCCAAAGTCGATAATTACAGAGAGTATATTACCAGTTTTTCTCATACCTCCCGGCCAATTTAAGGAACTGCTTAAATAGAGTAACCCGAGACTTGCGATTTGTCAAATCCCATGACTCCGCTGCCACGCTTTACCGAAGCTGCCGCATCCTTTATGATAAAGCTATGAAAGAACCCCTCTACCTAATCGACGCCTACGGGCTTATCTACCGCTCCTACTTTGCCTTCCTGAACCGCCCCCTGCGGAACAGCCGGGGCCAGAACGTATCCGCCCTTTTCGGCTTTGCCCGTACCCTGGTGAGTCTCCTGGACGAGGGCGCTGCCGCAGCCGACGCATCGGGGAAGATCCTCCCCACACCCCAAAGGCCCAGGCGGCTGGCGGTGGTGTTCGACTCCCCCACCCCCACATTCCGGCATAAACAATACCCCGAATATAAAGCCACCCGGCAGAAAGCCCCGGATGATCTCCACACCCAGGTTCCCCTGGTGGAAGAAGTCCTCAACGCCCTCAAGGTCCCGGCCCTCAAGGCCCCGGGCTTCGAAGCGGACGATATCATCGCTACCCTGGCAAAAAAATGCCAGGAAGAAGGACGGCAGTGCTACGTCCTTTCCTCGGACAAGGACCTGCTCCAACTGGTAGGTAACGGTACCTACCAACTGCGCCCTACCAAGGCGGCAAAGGCCGGGGAAGCGGGGTCCGGCGGTGGGACCAACACCGTCAAGGGCGGCCTGTCCTACGAGTTGGTAGGCGTGGAAGAAGTTAAGCTTGAGTGGGGTGTAAACCCGGACCGGGTCCTGGACCTCCTCTCCCTCACCGGCGACACCTCGGACAATGTCCCCGGAGTTAAGGGCGTGGGTGATGTAACCGCGGTTAAACTCATGGCCCGCTACGGTTCCCTGGATGAGATCTACAAAAACCTTGCCGGCATTGAAGGCGCGGTAGGCAAAAAACTCGCCGCCGGCAAGGAAAGCGCCTATCTGGCCAAATCGCTGATAACCCTAAGCTACGAAGCGCCCCTTTCGATCAGCGCCCTGGACGAGCTAAGCGTGGAAACCCTGGACCGCCCCGCTGCCGCGCAGGTCCTGCTCCGGGAGGGGATACGGCAATTAGCGGCGGTCCTGGACCCGTCCGCCAAGAAGGCCGGGAACGATGGGACAAGCGCAACCGGGGACAACGCTGCAGACAACGGTTCGGCTGCCGATGGAGTTTCAAGTCCAGTCTACGGCGGTCAGCGGCCCGACCAAAGCCCTGTGGATCCGGCCCTCCTGGGGGACGGCGCCTACAAAACCATCCTGGACTTTGCCGAGTTCGAAGCCCTCCTGATAAAAGCCCGTCAACAAAGCCTCATCGCCCTGGACTTTGAAACCGATTCCCTGGACGCCTGGAATGCCCACCCCATCGGCATATCCCTGGCCCTGAAACCCAAGGAAGCCTACTACATCCCCGTGGCTGCCCACCAGGGAACGGCGGCGGATGGCTCTGACGCCGGAACCCCCGCACCCTTCATTGATCCCGCCATAGTCCGGGAGGCCTTGGCTCTCCTGCTGGCGGACCCGGCTATGACCGTAGCCGCCCACAACGCTAAGTATGATTACAAGGTAAGCCGCGGCTGGGGACTCCCCCGGTGGAAGTGCAAGATTTGGGACACCATGGTTGCAGCCTGGGTGGACGATCCGGAGCGGAACAACTATTCCCTGGATTCCCTGGCCAGCTACCATTTCGGCCATACCCCCGTTGCCTACAACAGCATCGTTCCAAAGGGCGGAACCTTCGATCAGGTTCCCCTGGAAACCGCAACCCGGTACTCCGCAGAGGATGCGGATCTTACCCTCCGTGCCAAGGCCTTCCTGGAACAGCGCCTCGAAAAATCCGGTTCCCTGGGCCTCTTCCGGGACCTGGAAATGCCCCTGCTCCCCATCCTTGCCGAGATGGAAGGACTGGGTATCAAGATTGAACCCAAGGTCCTCCGGGACTTCGGGGTAGAACTATCAACGGAACTGGATCAAATACAGGCGGACACCTACAAACTGGTGGGCCACGAATTCAACCTGGCGTCCCCCAAGCAGCTTCAGGATGTGCTCTTTACGGAGCGGAAACTCAAGCCGGGGAAGAAGACCAAGACCGGCTACTCCACCGACGTGTCGGTTCTGGAGGAGCTTGCCCGGGAGGACCCGGTGCCCGCCAAGATTCTCCGCCACCGCACCCTGGCGAAACTCAAGTCCACCTACGTGGATGCCCTTGCGGACATTGCGGACAAGGAAGGCCGGCTCCACACTAATTTTGTGCAGACCGGTACCGCCACGGGCCGCCTTTCCAGCCGGGAACCCAACCTCCAGAACATCCCCATTCGGGACGAGGAAGGCCGCCGCATCCGGGAAGCCTTTATCGCCAAACCAGGCTGCGTCCTCATCTCCGCGGACTACAGCCAGATAGAACTGGTGGTACTGGCCCACCTTTCCCAGGACGAAAACCTCATCGCCGCCTTCAAGGGGGGTAAGGACGTCCACGCCAGAACCGCCGCCCTCATCTTCGGCATAGACGAAAAGGACGTACAAAGCGATCAGCGCCGCATAGCCAAGACCATCAACTTCGGGGTCATGTACGGCATGAGCGCCTTCCGCCTTTCAAATGAATTGAACATCTCCCGCACCGAGGCGGCCTCTTTTATTGAAGCCTACTTCAAAACCTACGCGGGGATCCGCAGCTTCATTGACGAGCTCATCAGAAAAACTGAGGAAACCGGTTACGCCTCCACCATCCTGGGCCGCCGCCGCTACATCCCGGCGATCAATTCCCGGAACAAAACCGAAAAAGCCGGGGCCGAGCGGGTAGCGGTAAATACCCCCATTCAGGGTTCCGCGGCGGACATTGTCAAAACCGCCATGCTCAACCTGGACAAGCGGCTTACCAAAGAGAAGAGCACAGCAAAACTGCTCCTACAGGTCCACGACGAACTCATCCTGGAATGCCCCAAGGCCGACGCTCCGGAGGCCGCAGCATTGGTCAAAGAGGTGATGGAAAAAGCGGTAAAATTACGGATACCCCTGCGGGTCAGCGTAGAAACCGGCAAGCGGTGGGGGGATTTTCACTAAAAAAACCACCACTTGATCTCTTCCTAAAACTATATTAGACTTAAATTAAGTTCGAATGATGAATCCGGGAGAGAACGGAAAACAGGCTTTATGGCCGGGTTTCTGTCGCCGAAGGGGCAATGCGTAAAACTCTCAGGCAAAAGAACCGGATTTTGACGAAACTCCGAAAAGTCGGGATAATTCCCGCACCGAAGAGGCAATTCTCCGATCAACCGGGGGAGAATCTTTCAGGTTATAAACGGAGCGCATTCCTGGATACCGTAACCGGTGTTCAGGGAGACGCAGCTTGCCCTTTGGGGCGGCCCGTTTATATTCCCGAAGGAGGGCCAATTTGGAAAAGAAAACACCCCTTTACCAATGGCACGAATCTCACGGCGGCAGGATAGTTCCCTTTGCGGGGTACCTTCTCCCGGTACAATACGAAACGGGGGTAATCGCCGAGCATAACGCGGTCCGCGAAAAAGCGGGTCTCTTCGACGTGTCCCACATGGGCGAATTTGTCATCCGGGGCAAGGATGCACTTTCCAATCTTCAACGTATCTTTACCAACGACTTTACAAACATGACAAAAGGCCGGGTCCGTTATACTCCGATGTGCAATGAATCCGGCGGAGTCATCGACGACATGGTGGTCTGCAAGATGGAAGAGGAACGTTACTTGCTCGTGGTTAACGCCGCAAACCGCGACAAGGACGCCGCCTGGATCAAGGGACACCTGGAAGGCAGCGCCAGCTTCGAGGACATTTCCGAAACCCTTGCCCAGATCGCCATTCAAGGCCCCGCTTCCCCGCTAATACTCAGCGCCATCTCGAAAACCATCCCGGAAAAATACTATACCCTGGTTGAGAACGGCGAAGCTGCGGGAATCCCCTGTATCATCTCCCGGACGGGCTATACCGGCGAAACCGGTTTTGAGCTTTACTGCAAACCAGCGGATGCAGAAAAACTGTGGGATAAACTTTTGGAAGCGGGTAAGAATGACGGGCTTATCCCCTGCGGCCTCGGAGCGCGGGACACCCTGCGGCTTGAGGCATCGATGCCCCTCTACGGCCATGAAATGGATGACACCGTTACTCCCTTTGAGGCCGGCCTTTCTTCTGCGGTACGGATGGACAAGCCGGACTTTATCGGAAAGGCTGCCCTCACCGGGAAAGAGAAGCCCCCCCGGACCCGGGTAGGGCTCAGGATAACCGGGCGGGGCATAGCCAGGGAGGGAGCGCTTATCCTGTACCAGGGTAAAACGATAGGCAAGACCAGTTCGGGCAACTTCTGCCCCTTTCTGAAGGAAGCCTATGCTATGGCGTTGGTGGATTCTTCAATCACCAAACCCGGAACCCCTGTTGGGGTCGATGTGCGAAACAGAATCATTGAAGCGGAGATATGTACCCTTCCCTTTTATAAAAAGGGACAAAATTAATATGAATGGAGAAATGCTATGAATTTTCCTGCGAACCTTAAGTATACGAAGTCCCATGAATGGGTAAAGAATCTGGACGGGGGAATCGTCGAGATCGGAATTACCGATTATGCGCAGAAGGAATTGGGGGATATCGTCTATGTCGAACTCCCCCAGATCGGAGACGCGCTAAAGGCGGATGCTTCCTTTGCCAACATAGAATCGGTAAAAATCGTATCGGAAATTTTTAGTCCCATCACGGGAACCGTAAAAGAAATAAACGCGGCCCTTAATGATGCCCCCGATTCGATAAACAAATCACCCTATGACGCATGGCTCATCCGTGCCGAAGGGAAAATCCCCGAGGGAAAACTTCTCACCGCAGAAGAATACCAAGCCCAGCTTTCTTAAGGAGCAATCATGGGTACCTATATACCGCATACGGAAACCGACAAAAAAGAAATGCTCGCAGCCATGGGCCGCAAATCGACGGAAGAACTATTCGCTGCAATCCCAAAAAATATGCTGATCCGGGAACTTTCCCTTCCTCCGGGTATGTCGGAAATGGAAACCTCCCGTAAACTAAAGGCAATAGCTGGAGAAAACCATGTCTTCCAAAAAATCTTCCAGGGAGCCGGCGCTTACCGTCACTATATCCCCGGGGCGGTCAAACGGATCGTCTCCAATGAAACTTTTATCACCGCCTACACCCCCTATCAGGCGGAGATAAGCCAGGGCATACTGCAGTCGATATTTGAGTACCAGACCATGATCTGCTGCCTCACCGGCATGGATGTCTCCAACGCCTCGGTTTACGACGGGGCCAGCGCCGCTGCAGAGGCGGTGAATATGTGCCGGGATAGGGATCGACAGTCTGTCTATGTTTCCGCCGCCGCCCACCCCCAGGTAATAGAAACCATACGGACCTACTGCGAAGGCTATGGCATACCGGTAACCCTGACGCCCGTCGGCCAGGATGGCAAGACCGATCTCAACGCCCTGGAAAAACTTATGGGCGTGACAAAAACAGCCGCCTGCTTCTACCTCCAGAACCCAAATTTTTTCGGCCTTATTGAAGACACTCCGCGATGCGCAGAAATAGTGCATGCCGCAGGATCTCTCCTCATAGCCGGAGTTAATCCCATATCCCTCGGCCTGCTGGAAAGCCCCGGCGTTCTCGGCGCCGATATTGCCGTGGGCGAAGGCCAGCCCCTGGGTATGCCCCTGGCATTCGGCGGCCCCTACCTGGGCTTCATGGCCTGTAAATCCCCCCATTTACGCAGGCTCCCCGGCAGAATCGTCGGCGAAACCGTGGACACAAAGGGTGAACGAGCCTTCGTGCTCACCCTCCAGGCCCGGGAACAGCACATCCGGCGGGAAAAGGCTTCGAGCAACGTCTGTTCCAACGAAGCCCATTGCGCCCTTACTGCGGCGGTTTACCTTTCGGTGATGGGTGAGCAGGGCTTTGCGGAACTTAGCCTTCAATGCCATTCCAAAGCGGTATACGCCGCGGAGCAAATTTCCGCACTGCCGGGGTTCTCCCTTGAGTACAAGGGCGAGTTCTTTAACGAATTTGTCACCGCCTGTCCCGATGCGGGAAAAACCCTTGCCGCATTGGAAAAACGGGACATACTCGGCGGTTATCCCCTGTCAAACAAACGTATCCTCTGGTGCGTCACCGAACTCAACACAAAAGAAGAAATAGATGAGCTGGTAGAAATTCTGAAGGAAGGCGCCTTATGAAATTAATATTCGAAAAGAGCAAACAAGGACGAGGATGTTCTATCCTCCCTCCCTGCGATGTACCGGAACATACCGTGTCATCCAGGGTAGCAAGAAAAATCCCCGCAGCCCTTCCAAGCCTGGACGAAAACGAAATTTCCCGGCATTATAGCGAACTTGCAAAACGCTCCTTTGGGGTGAACGATGGTTTTTATCCCCTGGGTTCCTGTACCATGAAGTATAACCCCAAGATTAACGAAGAACTTGCGGGCCTTCCGGGCTTCACCGATATCCACCCTCTGCAGCCGGCTAACACCATACAGGGCTGCCTTAAGGTTCTGGACATTGCCGCAGCATATCTGAGGGAAATTACCGGTATGGACGCCATGAGTTTTCAGCCTGCAGCCGGCGCCCACGGAGAGTTGACGGGACTCCTCTTAATCAAGGCGTATCACAAAAGCCGCGGCGATACGGCGAGAACCAAGATTATCATCCCCGACAGCGCCCATGGCACCAACCCCGCCAGTGCGGCCATGGCGGGCTTCCAGGTATTGAACATAGCTTCCGGGAGTGACGGATGCGTGGATTTGACGGTCCTCAGAAATGCTGTGGGACCGGATACCGCGGGGCTCATGCTCACCAATCCTAATACGGTGGGCATCTTCGATCCCAATATACTTGATATTACCCGGATCATCCATGAGGCCGGGGGGCTTAACTATTACGATGGGGCAAACCTCAACGCAATCATGGGTATAGTCCGGCCCGGGGATATGGGTTTCGATGCGGTCCACCTCAACCTGCACAAATCCTTTTCTACCCCCCACGGCGGCGGCGGTCCCGGTTCCGGGGCGGTGGGATGTAAACAAAACCTTGTCCCCTTCCTGCCCCTTGCAGGCCCGGGCCTCGATGGCGGCGCAACGGAAAGCCCCCAAAGCATAGGAAGGGTGCGGGCCTTCTGCGGTAATTTCCTGGTAATAGTAAAAGCGGCGGCTTACCTCCTCACCCTGGGAAAGGAAAACATACCCGAAGTGGCGCGGAATGCGGTACTCAATGCCAACTACATGATGGAACGCATTAAGACAAAACTCCCGGCAGCCTACAGCGGTCCTTGCATGCACGAATTTGTATTATCTTTGGAAGAATTGAAGAAATCCCACAACGTTTCTGCGCTGGACTTTGCCAAGGCGATTCAGGACAAGGGTATGCATCCGCCGACAATATACTTCCCCCTGATCGTTCACGAAGCTCTGATGGTGGAACCCACCGAAACGGAATCCCGGGAAACCCTGGACGAAGCGGCGGACATCCTTATCTCCCTCTTCAATCAGGCCCAACTCGATCCCGAAAGCTTCAACGCAGCGCCCTTCACCACGGTTATCGGACGTCCGGATGAAGCAAGAGCAGCGAGACAGCCGGTGGTACGATTCAAGGTTTGACTTTTTTTCAGGAATTCCGTATTTTGTTATTGAACAGTTATTTGTTGCATTACATCTTAGAGGAGTACAAAAAAATGATGGGAGGACAAAAGGCCCCGCTGGCCTTCACCACGATAAATCTACACGTCGGAACGATACGCATTTACGATTTTGATGGAATACGGCTTCACGCCTATGATACGAAGGATCCCTTTGGTGACGAAAGTTATCTTTTTGAAACCGAACATGAACTCATCGGCCTGGAATCACCCATGTTCCTGAACAATCTGACAGAATATGCGGATTACGTTAATTCCCTGGGCAAGCCCCTGAACCATTTCATTATGGCCTACCATCCCGGAGGGAGCAATGCCTTTATCTACTGCCGGACATACGCAACGGAGACCACCAAAAAATCAATATCCGAAGGCGGTTCCATAAAGACGCTGATCGACAATTTTTCTGCGGCCTTTGGGAATCATCTAAACCCGTATATTCCGGCTATCACAAATATTATTAAAGCTGGCAGGATAACTATCGGCGATATTGAATTTGTCGTAAAGGACACCAAGGAAAGTTTCGATCTTGAAATCCCCGCCATCAACGCAGTTTATACCCACATGGTTGGCAACAGGGTTCATAACATTCTGGAAAGCCCGGAACAAATAGACGCCATGATAGGGCAGATGAATGATTATACAAAGAAAAAGCCCAGCCTTATCCTCACTACCCATGATATCCCCGCAACGGTAGAAGTAGCCGCAGAAAAAGCAACATACCTTAAAACAATAAAGGAACTGGCCTTAAGGTCCAAAGATAAGACTAGCTTCGTCGAACAGGCAAGCGCTACTTTTCCGGAGTACGACGGAAGGGATTATCTCAAGATGAGCGCCGCCGCTTTGTTTTAAAAAAAGGCAGCCAACGTTCCCGCCGACTGCCCATTTCTGTTTCCGTTTTTTCCTAGCTTATTTCCGTAAACGAAACCCGCTGGGCCATTCCGGATGCATCGATATCAAACACCACCACGCCGTTTTTCTTCACGGTTCTGTCGCTGGTAAAACGCTCTCCCTTGTAAATCTGCGCAAGGTACGCGTCTACGTCGTCGGTCTCGATCTCCTGAACATCCACATCCCGCATCTGGTTTCCCGAGCAGGAATTGAAGATCTCTCGGATCATCTCGTACTTCTTCATCCCCGTTTTGCCGGGAAATGCGTCGGCGGCTCTTGAAAATACCGCCGGCCGTATGGTGATGGCGTTTTTTACCAGGTCCACACTTTCCAGCTCGCCCGTAACGCTGATCTCCTGGCCCATAAGGTCCGTGAGGGTTATGGTATCCCCCGCCACCTTGATGACACTGACATATTCACAGAGCTGTTTTCTCGTACCGCCCTCGCCAAGTTCATAGGCCGTGGAAAGACACATCACTTACCATCCTTAATCAGGTCCAGGGCTTTGACCAGTTTTTCAGTTCCCTTTTCAAAGTCCTTCACCGCATCATCAATGACATCAGCGGATTCATGCTGAGCCGCGTGGTAGAGATTGTGCGCCAAGTCACCCAGCTCAGCTGCGTGCTCCCGGTTGTGCTCCAGCATATACTGCAGCAGGGTCTTGAGCTTATTCAGATCACCGCCGTGGCCGTGACTATGTTCATGGCCGTCTCCGTGTTCGTGGGGATGGTCGTGTTCATGCCCATGCTCATCCCCATGGGTATGCGGATGGCTGTGGGTGTGGTCATGATCGTGACAATGCTCGTGGTCGTGGTGATGATCTGACATAAACTATAACTCCAGGTAAGAATCTGCGAACAGGGTTTGGTTCATGATAATGTCCGCGGACTTTATCGCTTCCATGAGCCGGAGATCGCAGGGGTTCACTATCGCTGAGGTAAGACCGTGGCTTATGGCCATGGCAACCATGGTAGAATCCATGATGGGCCGCACCGCCTTGGGCATCATGTTGGAAACATTAGAAAGCCCGCCGGTGGAGTTAAAGCCCTGTTCGGAAAGCCAGCTGATGAACTGCAGGGTCTGGATCTGCTTATCCTGCTGCCCCTTAATAACCAGGAACAGGGGATCAAACCAAAGATCCTCCGCTTCCATCCCCAGTCCAGCGCCGCGTTCCAGCATCTCCAGGCAATACCCCTGGCGCTCTTCGTTGTCCGAGGGAATCCCGGACTTTGCGCAAAGGGCAATGGCGATGGCGTCATTGGCCGCCGCAACATCAATGTAGGAGATCCGGTCTCCGGCGTCAGCGGAGTTAACAAGGGGTTTCCCCTTGGCCCGGTTGTACACCTTAATTCCCGCCTCAATAGCCTTCTTGTTCGCCGTATCAAGGGCGAGGGGCACATTGTCAAAATTTTCCTGGAGGAGCTTTACCCCCCAAGCCATCAGTTCTTCGCCGCCCTTTTCCGCAGGCCCGATGTTCAGGTCCAGGTAGGTGGCTCCGGCGTCCAGCTGTTCCTTGGCGCGCTTAAGAATCGGCGCGGGGTCCTTGGCATCCATGGCCGCCTTAATCGCCGGCGAAATACAATGTATACGCTCACCAATTGCAATAAATTTTCCCATAAGTCCTATACCTCCAATAAAATTTTATTAACCCTTGAAATCCTTGAGCCACTTAACCACCCCAACCGCTTCGTTGGGCCCGACAAGGATCTTCCAGCCGGGCAGGTTTTCTTCAAGCTCACCCTTAAGGACGGCAACCTTGCCGGGGATAAGGAGGTTACGGTTCTTCACCTGACCATCAATACCCGCTTCCTTAAAGAATTTAGAAATAGTACCGGCGGAAAATTTTCCCGCCGCCCAGGAGGTCAATACCGAATATCCCCCCGCGTCCGAGACGATGAGGTTGACAGGCACCCCGCTCCGTTCCAGTTCGCCGTTGATAACGAAGTAGGAGAGGGCAAAGTCCACGGTAATTGCACAGATGGAGTCCGCGTCCGCGCCGTTGACCGGGTAGATCTTCGGTTCCATCTTCATGGGCTTCTGGGGATCCGTGTAGATATTCTGCCTGAGGCCGTACAGGGGCAGCGCCGTGGCGTAGCTCATGTTACTCAGGATGATGATCGAGCCGTATTTCAGGGTGAACACCGAGGCCAGGGCGGTCTCCAGGTTCTCGTCCTTACCCGCCAGCTTGTGAAGATTAACGATGCTGGGATACCCAAAGCTGCGATCCTGATCCTTCAGGGCCGCCCGGCGGATCTGCACCGCATTGGCAAAGGCGTCTTTGATAGAAACGCTGCCCACGTCGATGGCCAGGTTCTTGTTACCCGCTGCTTCGATTTTCTGCACCGTCTCGTAGATAGTGTCCAGGTCCTTTCCGCCGACCCCGAGGACCACTCCGGCTTCGGCAGCAATCTTGCTAAAGGCTTCCCAGTTGGTTTCATCGGCGCCGTTGAGGAGAGGCTTTTCAGCCTTGACGATATCCAGGGCGGCCTTAGCGGCGTCCGCATCCTTCACTTCAAGGATGAGGGTCCGCCCCGCGCCCTGGGCTTTCTTTACCGTGTCCAGGAACTTAGCCTTGTCGCCGGTAAACTCCACGTTGATCAGATCCACGATCATCCGCTCACCTATGCGGTCGTAGTCGATCTCCTTGATCTTGGGCAGCTTCTCGTCTATACAACCCTCGCACACCGCTACTGCGTAGAGGCTCTTGGACACAAATGTCTTATCGTGCCGGAAGAGTACGGTCTCGCCGCCGAGCTTGTACTGCTTGTCCCCGTTACCGATGGTCAGGGCCTTCATGGGGGGGGCCGATGCGTCGCTGAGCTGGGCCAGGGCCTCCGCCGAAATGTCCGGGCATTTATCGATGGTAATCGACCCCTGGGCAACCTTCATCGCAAAGGCCATACAGGTGGGATTGCCGCACTTCTTACAGTTTGATTTGGGCAGTAATTTAAAGATGTCTAATCCTTTAAGCGCCATGTCTTCCTCCTTTTATACCAGTTCCGCAATAAGTTTTGAAACTGCGGCAACCGATGCGGGATGGCGCAGAATAACGGCGTTAGAGCCGGCGGCAAGGGCCGCTGAGGCGGTAGCTATTTCCATGGCGATGCCCCGCTGTTCCTGGGGTCCCCAGCCGGCGGGAGCTTCCGCTTCACTCTTAAACGATTCACCAACGCTCCAGGTCTGTTCACCCACCGGGGTGATAATAGGCATTTGGAGCTTGTCGTCGTTCTGGGTCAGGGCGGCCAGTTTTATCCGGTCCATGGTACTCACCACGTACTCAAAGCCGTAACCCGCAGCGGCGGAACCTACATTCATGGTCATGCTCTCGTTCTTGATCCCCAGTTGGGAGATCAGTACGTTAAGCTGCTTGGCCAGGTTGATATCCACCGCAGATTCTGCGGAGATCTTCTGTCCGTAAGCCTGGACCGCGCCAACGGCGATGGCCTTGTGGTTATCTTCCTTGGCGGACATGAGGAGCACATTTTTCCCCTGAAGGGCGTCGGCGATCTTCACAAAAAGCTGGCTGTCCTTCTCCGTATTTTTACTGCCCTGGATCACCAGGGGGAGCGTTATTGCGTCGGCCACTTCCTTGCAGAGGGCAACGCAGTCTTCAATAGACTTGTTGGCTCCGTTGGGGTCGGCGCTTTCAAGGGACAGGCTGATAAAGCTTGCGCCGGGAATCGTACAGGCCTTTTTCGCCACATCGGCGATTTTCTCAGCCCCTTCGTAAAACTTACCCAGCTCAGGCAGATCCCGGTTCGGCCCAAGATCGGAAACTTCCACCCCCACCTTAGGAGGATTCTTGATCTTCTCGTCAAAACTGTAGAAGGGGAGTACATTTTCACCCCCCAGAGTAACAGCCTTATCCCCGGCGCCAATCACCACTTCTTTGATGGTGGCCGGAAACTTTTGCGGAACGCGTTTAAATGGCATAACACCTCTCCTTTCCATTTAATTTTACTATGCACAGTCAAAAAACACGGCGGGATACACCCGCCATGTTTTATAAATCCATTGTTACATCAGGGGTTCAAGCTGCAGAACCGGATGTTCCTTTTCGCCAAGGTATTCCACCAGTTTTTCCGCATCATCGGTAACGGTCTCATCGGCGATCCGGTCAACAAAGTTGTCGATCCCGTAGAGTTCCTTCGCCGTTTTGTTGAGCTTGGCGCCTACAAATTCCTTGAGGGCCTTGGGCATCCACACAATCCGTGCAGGGCCGCCTTCAGCGGCCATAAACTTTTTGGAACTGATGAACTGCTTGCCGTGGCCCATGAAACCCGGGGTCTGGACACCGCCGCCGGTCATGGAGGCCATTTCCGAGAAGGTCATCCCCAGGGGGGTCATGCCCGAATGTTCCCGGTTTACAATAACCACACCATTACTGGCGGGCTCAATACCGCAGATACACTCGAAACAACCACAGCTGGTCATGGGGTCCTGCATGATGGAATAGAGGGTAACCTGCTGGAGGGAACCGTGGGAGGCGGTTTGTACCGCTTCGTTCACATCCTCCCAGATACCCAGCTTTTCATCCACCACCCGCTCCTTGGTAACTATCTGGCAGGAACCGTTGGGATCGATCTCGTTGGTGGCCTTGGCGTCAAGCCAGGACACGGCGCCGCAGAGACCCAGCCGTTCCGGGGTAACCACGCACACGTGGGCCGGGGAGAAGGACTGGCAGAGTATACAGTTGTAGAACACTTCGACATTCTCATCCGTAAGAGAAAGGAGCCGGGCGTCACGGGTCTCGTAGACCTTGTTCACCTCCGCCCGGAGCCGTTTAAGATCCTCCGGTTTGGTGTAAACCTTTATCTGGACCTTGTCGATGATGGCATCGAAGTCGCCCTTGAGCTTAGCGTAGAGTATTTCCCCAAAGTGCTTGGCCCGGAAGCCTGCGGCAAAGGCGGCCTTGCTCACCCGGATACGGATAAGGTCCCGCTGGCCGGTATGCATGATACCTTCCGCGTAGTTAAGGTAATGGTGAATCCGGCGTTCAAACACCGGCTCGAAGTCCTTCTGCATGTTCTTGCCGGAAACTTCCACCACAAAGCCCATGGCGGAACGATCCCCTTCCTTAACGCTGTCGATATCCGGCCCGATAAGTTCAATCTTGTGGTCCTCAATCTCAGCGGATTCCTTGGTGGTGACCCACTCAAAGCAGTCCAGCTTAGACCCGTCAATGTCCACGTGCATATCCGCCCGGCGGATAATTTCCCCTTCGAAGGCGGTGGAGAAGGCTACGGGGATATCAACCTTGGTAACCTTGATCTTGATATCCCGGGCTTCCAGGGATGTCTCGATAAAGTCCTTGGTATTCTGCTGGATGATAAGGCTCTTGGGTACGGGCCATACGTCTTTGGTAGAATTGGTGATAACCGGGAAGCCCATGGCAATGGCGCCGCCACCGCAGGCCACGGTAAGATCCGGCAGGGGGTCAAAGGCGTTAACAAAGGCGCGAATTCGCTTAAAGGTATAGTCGTCAAACTCTTCCTGATCCCCGGGCTGTACGTTGCCGAAGATCATGGCGGCCCGGTTTACCAGGGAGATGATGTGGGCCACATGCCACAGTTCCGGTCCCACCGGAACAACCCGGACGGAGAAGTTCATGTTCAGGTTCATTCGCTTGGCCTGATCGATAACCCCGCCGATGAGGAATACAAAGATGGCCCGGGACTGGTAGCCCTTGATCAGTTCCGCCGCTTCCTCGTCGGAAGGGGCGGGGCCGATGATGACCACGAATCCGGGGATATCGCCGGTAACCAGGGGCACCCCAAGCTCACGCACTTCGGCGTCGCTCATGTGGCCCCAGTATTCCCGGGCGTCGCCCTCACCGTAGGGGGTGGGGCTTTTCGCGTATTTACAGGCTTCGATAACCTCCGCCGCTAGGACCGTGCCAAAGCCGGTCTTAAAGACATCCCCCAACCGCTGGTTTCGGGGCATCCAGGAAGCCTTGGTTTCATCGAAAGCGGCCTTGAGTTCCCCCAGGGTCGTAATTTTCTTACCAAGGTAGGCCAGATGGTTGGCGAGAAAATATGCCGTATCCGGCATAGCCAGGGGAGCGGACTCCCCAAGTTCCTTTAAAGTTTCATTCAGCGTCTTTTCGGCCACCGCCACCATTTCGTCGGAACCGTCAAAAACCCGGTTAAACAACAGTTTCATAGAAGCACCTCTCCTTCAGGATTTATGCGCAGCATCAATGCGCTCTTTGATCTTCATGATCTCGTTTCTTGCCCGGTCGCTGGTTTCATAGGGTGATATGCCCCGGCGATCGGCCTCAATAATCTCCTCATTATAGCTGATGAACCCAAACAGATCCTCCGGGGGTATACGGCTTCTGAGGTAATCCTCATCTTCCTTGCCCCGGACCTTGTTTGCTACCACGCTTACCGCCTTAACCCCCAGATCAGCAGCCAGGGATTTGACCTTGTGATAGGTCTGGATACTCCGTTCGCCCGGCTCGATAACCACGATGAACCGGTCCACCATTTCCGCGGTACCCCGGCCCAGGTGTTCAAGCCCGGCCTCCATATCCATGATGACCACCTCGTCCCTGGCGATTACCAGGTGGGAGATGACCCGCTTGACCATCACATGTTCAGGGCACACACAGCCGGACCCTCCGGTTTCCACGGTACCCATCACCAGAAACTTAACCCCGTTCTTTTCCCGGGCGAACCGGTCAGGGATGTCGTCTACCTTGGGGTTGATCTTAAAGAACTTCCCATAGGTATCCTTACCCGAACCGGTACGCTCGGCGATCAGATCGCTCATCTTGGAGATGGGGGTAATGGCCTCCACCTCCGCTTCGGTAAACCCGAGAGCTAAGCCCAGGTTAGCATCGGGGTCCACATCCACCGCCAGGACCTTCCGGCCTTCGGCGGCGTACAGCCGCGATAATACCGCAGCCAATGTAGTTTTCCCAACCCCACCCTTTCCGGTGATCGCTATCTTCATCAGATACCCAGGGCGGCCCGTTTCTTCTCAAGCCCGTCCAGTATCGATTTAACTAATTCATGGGGATCAAGATTGATGATGTACCCCGCCCCGGTGATCGCCCTGGTTCCTTCGGTGATGAACTCCATCATCTGGGAACTCCCCTTAACCTGGGGCTCGATACCCAGGTATACGTCAAGGCCGGTGGACACAACGTAGTTGGCGATGGATACCGCCTTTTCGCTCATCCACTCCGGCGCGCAGCCGACGACGGGGATCTGGGTGGTATCAACCCCCCAGTCTTTGGCAATACCCGTGGCCAGGAGCATCATACGGCTGATGTCCACGCAGGCGCCCATGTGCAGGATCGGCGGAATGTCGACCAGTTCGCAGACCCGGCGGAGACCGGCGCCGCAGAGATACTTGGCGTCCTTTTGGAGGAACCCCGCCTTGGTCGCCAGCTGGGCGGCGCATCCGGTTGCCACGATGAGTACATCGTTTGCCATGAGTTCCTTCATAATTTCCAGGTGGGAATAGTCCGGCCGTACCCGGGGGTTGTTACAGCCCACGATTGCCACGGCGCCCCGGAGAACCCCGGCCTTAATGGCGTCAATCGCCGGCCTGTAGGAACCCAGCTCATCCACATGGGTATTGGCGACCCCGTCCAGATGCTTGATGATCTGTTCGCAGGGATAGCCGACCGTGGCCTTCTGCTTGGTTTCGGGGATATAGATCTTGCTTTGATCCCGGTTCTGGAAATTATCAATCGCCATCCTGATTATTTCTTTGGCCTGCTCAAAGGCAGTTTCTGGCTTAAATTCAATATAGATTGACCCGGGAATCCGGGCGATGGGGGAACTGGTAACGAATTTGGTGTGGTAGCAATCGGTCAGGGAGGCAAGGGCGGGGAAAATACACTGTACGTCCACGCACATCATTTCCACCACGCCGGTGAGAACCACATTTTCCTGCTGGAGGAAGTTACCCACCATACGGACCCCGTGACGCATGGCCACTTCGTTGGCGGTACAGCAGAGGCCCACCAGGTTGATACCCTTGGCGCCCTTGCTCTTGGCGTAGTCCACCAGCTCTTTAATCTCTCCGGCGGTAACCACCATCTCCGAGAAGGCCGGATCGTGGCCATGGACTACGATATTAACATAGTCCTTCTCCAGAACACCCAGGTTGCCTTCGGTATTCCACACCGTGGGGGTACCGAACAGGATGTCGGTGATTTCAGTCCCCAGCATGGAGCCGCCCCAGCCGTTGGAAATAGCGGTCCGCAGGCCCTGGCGAATCAGCGCTTCGGGCTGGGCGGTATTTCCCATGTGGGTCATATGCATGGCGGTGGCGATTTCCCGGTCTATAGCCCGGGGCTCAATGTCCTGGTCTTTCCAAACCTTCTGCCGCCCCTCGGTGGCGCGCTTGAGAAAACGCAGGGTACCGAAGGTCTTCCCGAATTCCGCAAGCCCCACTTCCGCGACTTCGTGGGCAACGTCATATATATCCCGGCCGTCGGTGGGAACATCCCATTCCTTGGCCAGCTTGATAAGCTTCTGCTCATCCCGTACCTGGTAATTCCCGTCACGGCTCGTACTGTGGAGCACGTGGAGTATCTCCCGGGCATGATCCGAGTGGGCCGAAGTACCCGCCGCAATGGTACGGAGGTAGTTTCTGCCCGCTATGGCATGGGCGTCTGCGCCGCAGATACCCCTGGAAGCCTTTGCGGTAATCCGGCAGGGCCCCATGGAGCAATTTTTGCAGCAAATCCCGTCTTCCCCGAATTTGCAGTGGGGGGTTTGATTTTTTACCCGGTCCGCATAGGTCTCGGCGTGCACAAAGGTCGCCATCTCTTTCAACTTAGCAGTTACGGTTTCCATCTCATCGATGGTAGTAAAATGTTCCAAGGTTCTCAAATTAAGTCTCCTCCTCTATGGTTAAGGTGAATCTCGTCTATAATATAGTATAAAAGCGAAT
>NZ_AEEA01000071.1 GCF_000297095.1 Treponema primitia ZAS-1
TTGCATTTATCACGGCATACTCCTGACTAGATCGGCTTCATTGATATTGAGGGCGGATGAAAGTTCCAGCATCATTTTTTTATAGGCCAAGCGATCATCCAGAAGCTGTTGCCGGGCTTTGGTCATTTCATTCCGGCTGTCCTCCAGAACCAGGGATTCCACGGCGCCGTTCCGGAAACCCTGTTCGGTCAGCTCATAGGTTCGTTCCGCCAGCTGTACCCTGAGCTGTGATATCTCGATGTTGCCCCAGGAATTTCTAAGGTTCGTGGTAAGGGACCGGATCGCCGTCATAGCTTCATTTTCGGTATTTTTCAGATCCAGCCGCGCCTTTTCAATATCCGTGTTGGCGGTCCTGATGGTTTGGTTGGCCTTTGTCCCGGGGATCCAGCTTTCAAGGGGGATACTCAGGGTAAGGCTGCCGCTCAGTCTGTCGGAAAAATTTTCGTTTATGTCATTGCCCGAAGAATCGCCCTGCCATCGCCCAGCCAGGCTGAGGGACGGGGCGCGGCCATTCCTGGTTTTCTGCAGTTCCACAAGTTCGAGCTTTTCAATCTCCTGGCGCGCTCTGATAATGTCCGGCCGGGAGGAGAGATGTTCCCGGATCAGATCCTCCGTTTCCGCTTCAAGCCGGGTGATAGCTATTTCACCCTCCAAAATCACCGGGGTATTCTGATCCAGACCTAAGAGGACGAGAAATTTTCCCAGGTTATCCGCATAGCTTGCCTCGGCTCTGCTCAAATCCAAGTGAGCGGTTTCCGCGCTGAGCTGACTTTGCAGGTACCCAAGTTCCCCGATCATGCCGTTCCGAAAACTGGTACGGCTTTTTTCCAGCTGCTGTTCCGCCAGTTTCCGGGTCCCCTCCAGGAGGGAAAGTTTTTCCTTTTCGGCAATCAGGGAATAAAAGGTCCCGCTGATCCCTATCCCCAGGACCCGCCGGGCATTTTCGTAAGCCAATAAACTGGTTTGGTAATCCAGCTTGGTTATCCGCATCGCCGGGGAGAGGGTGGAATTGAGCTGGAAGGAAAGCCCCATGGATGCGGTATAGTTCAGGTTATCAGAGGAGCCCTGGAAGCCATCGCCGCTGAAAAGGGGGGTCCCGTAGCTCAACCCCAGGCTGGTACTGATGCCGGGGAAGAGCTCCGACCACAAACGGTTTGCCGCATATTCGGCGTTGCTAAGGTCTATAAACCGTTTCTGCAGATCGATACTGTTCTCCTGGGCCAATTCCACGGCCCGGTCCAGGTTAAGGGCTATGGGCGGAGACGATTCCTGGGATGAAACCGGGGAAGCGGAAATCAACAGAAAAAGTGCTAAAAATCCGCAAAGGGAGACTGATTTCATCTATAAAATACTCCATTATAAAACCAGGGTTATTTTACCAAAATTGGGGCCATGCCGCCAGTAGAGTATATACCCCGGATCTCTACAGAATATATCATGCAAGAACTGTGCCAAGTACTTTTTCAAGGTAATAGTATGTAATGTAGGCGGTTTTATCCCTTTCATGGCAGCCAAGGTGTGTAAAATGTTCCCGGTTCATGAATTATTTACACAGTTACCAATTGTAGTATACTGATAGAAGCATGAATAAGCAGCCAATATCCGTGTTATCCTGCGGCATTTACCGGTTGGAACTCGAAAAGATACTTCCGGAGATTCAGGCGGAGCTCGGGACCGATTTGCATATAAACTACCTGCCCCCGGCTTTGGACGTGAATGAAAACCGTTTGGCAACGGCGATCACCGAAGGTTTGCAAGCGTTTGAGCACAAGCAATCCCTGCTCCTCTACGGCCGCATGTGTCACACCGATATGGCGGGGATAACCAAGGATACGGGCGCCCTGTATCCCCGGACGGCTAACTGTGTTGAAGCTTTCCTGAGCCCGGAAAAGAAAAAAGAGATGGACGCCACGGGGAATGTATACTACCTGACCATGAGCGGGCTCAAACTTTGGCGGGAGATCTACCAGCAGGGTCACGGCTGGGATGCGGTTGATGCACGGATAAATTTCGGCTCCTTTGATAAGATCGTCGTGTTGGATTGCGGCCTTTTTGAAATTACCGATGAGGAGCTGTTTGACTTCTTCGAGTTTACCCAGGTTCCGGTTGAGGTGATGCCCATAAGCCTGGACTACTTCAAGGGCGTGGTTCTCGATATTTGCCGGAAGCTATTGGCTTCATAACCGGCGTCTACTCTCTTAGTTCCGGCAAATACTTCCAGTAACGTTTGGGCATGAACTGCCGCTGGAGTTGGGGGTTGCTCCGGCTTTCGTTATTAACAACCCTGTGGTAGTTACGCCAGAGATCTTCCCACGGGTCGTTCTTTCTGGGAGTATCGCTACCGGGGACAGCGATACTGTGCGGGGAACTCCGTTGCAAAATGCGGGGCAGATCTTCCAGGGAGATGAGCCGGGCTTCTTTGCCCGGGGCGCGGGCCAGGGCCAGGGAGCGCCGTTCATCGATGATCACCCAGGGTGTTTCCCCGAAGCGCAGGGTAAAGTGGTCCGCCAGGCCGGGAAGGACGAAATGGTCCGGGGTACAACAGGCCAGGTAGATACCGGAGGAAGCGGGTGAAAACCGGAGCAGCCCCCGGAGCCGGTCCAGTTCTTTCCAGACCCTGTAGGCGGCGCTGAGTACCGCCTGGACATCCGGGTCTCCCCGGTCGGCTGCGGCGGTTTCCGCCCCTTCGCGGGCGCCCGGGGACTTGAGGCCCCCCGGCGCGTCCTGCCCTGCGGCCAAGACCTTCCAGGCAAAACGGATAAGCTCCGCCTCTATGGGGAGTTCGCTCATCCAGCCGTGGACAAAGCGGTCATAGGCGTTGGCGGAAAGTTCGTAGAGACGCCGGGCAGCGGGTATGTCCGGAGGGGAACCGCTGCTTACAACGCAGCTACCCGTGTATACCGAAGGTTTAAAGCTTATGGTCTGGGCGGAGGATGCCGGGACCTCGCCGGATGCGGTTTCCGTACCGCGGGAAGCTTCGCTGGAAGTACCGCCATCGAACAGGTCCGGCTGGGCGGCGGGGGCTTGGGCGGTATCCACCGGCTGGGTTTTCCAGCCCTGGCGGAGGGGGCCGTGAACATGATCCGGAATGGCAGCCTCCGGGTCCAGGGACCGGCAGATGCGATCAAGAACGGTGAAGAGCCCTTCCAGGGTACCGTCGTAGGTGTATTCGATCATACCAAAAACCTCTGAACATACTATACAGAAGTTTAGTAATTATAACAAGATGCGAATTAAGAATAACCACGGACCTCACGGACTAATTAATGAATGATTCTTGCTGCCTGAATTCCCGGTGGTTTTTATGGCGACATTTTCCAATTCTTTATAATGCAAGGAATTACATAATTTGAATTATCGTTCTTGTCCGCCGACTCTGATAATATTCCGGCCGCCGCCGGTGATGCACTGCCCGCCGCCGGGGGTTACGATAAAGGTTTCTTCTACTCCGGCCATGCCGATACCGGGGACGCCCTTCTTCGGCTCCAGGGCGATTACCATGTTCTCCTCCAGGGGATCGTCAAAGCCCTTGGCGATTACCGGAAACTCGTCGACGTTGATGCCCACCCCGTGGCCCAGGAATTTTACCCGGTGTTGGTTATCAACCCCCATAAAACAGTCCCGGTCCTTTTCCGATAGGCCGGCGATAATATCCTGGTATATTTGTGAGGGTATTTCACCGGGCCGCAGCCGTTCCGCTGTCCGCCGCAGAATATCAAGGCAGAGGCTGTGGGCCGCGGCAAGTTCCACAGGCGGTTCGGCGCCGAACATATAGACCTGGGTCTTGTCGGTGTAGTACCCATGCATGCCAAAGGCGACATCAACGAAAACCGGATCGCCCTGTTTGAGTTTTCTCCCGCCGCTTCCCGACAGGGGATTCCCCGGGCTGGAACCCTTGCCGCCGCCGGGGCCGTCAAAAGCGGAGGGCAGCAGGGAATTGGTTCCAAAGCCTATCTGCCCTGCGGTCAGTTCAACCTGGTTTTGATGGAACCTCGGTATGCCGTGATAGCCCATGGTATACAGTTGACGGATCATTTCGCCCATAAAATCAGCTTCGCTTATGCCGTCCCGGAGCAGGGTAGGGACCAGCTCTTCTAACAATAGCCGGTGCTGTTCCGCAGATTGCTTGAGCCAATGAATTTCGTAGGGGGACTTTACTCCCCGGACTGTCCTAATAAGGGTGTCGAGAAAATTGATTGAACTAATCTTAAAACATTTTTTTAGCCGTTCCAAAACCACCACCGGCAGGGTGTCCCCTTCGATATACAGGGCGCCAAGATCCCCGCCGTTTTTTTCCGCCATGTCCCGGTAGCTGTTAATCTGCATAATATCGCTTAGGGGCGATTCCGCTTTTGCTCCCTGGTAACTGCGCCGTACGCCGTAGAGATAGCTCCCGTCTTTATAAATCAGCAATATCCCGTTCTGTATGGTGCCGGTAAAATAGTATTGATTAGCATTTTCAAAGATCACCGCCGTGTCCCAGCCGGGGCAGCGTTCATGCATCATGACGGTAAATTTTGCGCGGCGCTGTTCAAGTTCCTGTAGGGTCAGCTCCATCCTATTTCTTGTCCGTAAACCGGTATCCCACGCTGGTTCTTAGGGTTGGGCCTCCGGTTAAGCCCGCAAGGGTGATGTCCGAAGTGTGAAATTTGTTTTTTGTCATCTCCAGGGCTCCTGTTTCGTAGGCAGTTTGCAGCCGGAAGCTGAATAAAAGTTCGTTCCGCAGGAACAGGCGTTCTGTGAGTTGATAATCAAGGCCCGCGCCAAGGTCTACCGTAAGGGAATTCCAAGTCGAAAGGTCGTAGGAATTACCATTTTTATCCAGATCCTCGTCCAGTTCCCCCTTGGTCCGATCATGTACGGTATCTCCGTCGGGGGTCCGCTGTTCCAATAGGGCTATCTGAACTTCAACACCCAGCAAGGGAAACCATGTGATTTTTTCATTAACCCTAAAAGGGCGTTTCCCCAACAGAGAAACGCCCAAAATCATCTCCGTACCGATTCCTGTTTCATCGGAGACGCTTTCCCAGGAGCCGCCTTCAAGCTTTTGGTCCATTGTTTCCCCATAGGAGTTCTGTCCCCCCCGGAGCGATAGGGCGATTTCCGTGTAGGTTGCATCAAAAAACAGGAACCCCCCATAATTAAAGCGGTCCATGGTCTGGATCGATTTTATATTCCCGTCTATTTCGGTATCTAAAGAACCCTCAGCGTCCAGGGTGTACCGGGTAAAGGTATAACCCAGGGTACTGCCGCCTCCGGCGCTTAAAGGAAAGGGCGCTCCATGGAGACCCATGACCAAAAGGACCGTAAAAAACAAAA
Source organism: Treponema primitia ZAS-1 (assembly GCF_000297095.1). Taxonomy (NCBI): domain Bacteria; kingdom Pseudomonadati; phylum Spirochaetota; class Spirochaetia; order Treponematales; family Treponemataceae; genus Treponema; species Treponema primitia. The sequence goes on from NZ_AEEA01000071.1 coordinate 5,320, forward strand.
AGGACAAAATTTTCTTCATTTGTAGGATGTTGAACAGAATTCAGCTTTCTGTCAATATAAAATTGATTTTTTTATGAGGAGAAAGAAATGCAAAGGAAAATGATTCTTCCGGGTCTTGGAGTGGCCATTACCCTTTTAAGCCTGTTGTTTTTTACCGCTTGTTCAACGGACGGTGGTGATTGTGATTGTGATTATAATGGTGATTATAATGGTGATGATACTGATGATGATACTAGTTTTACGGTAACTATCGGGCAGGTCGAGATAACTAATATTCCTCAAACAGTAGGGGATAATGATTCTTTTAAAGTCTTCATACAGCTTTCTACAGGTACGACTGCAGCCGCCGGCTATGTTGCTAAAGGCGCTATTGAGATTGGAGATGAAACTCCCAGTGGGTTCTTCGACCCCAATGATCAGCCTTGGAGCGGTACAGGAAAATACAATGTAGCGATAGTGATCAGTCCCAGAGCGGTAACAAAATGGCAGGATATTGCGGTGTATGGCGCCCAGAACAAAACCTTTTCTTCCGGAAAAATGAGTTTTAATTTGTCTTCCCTAATAAAGTTAAATGTGCTTATGCCTTCCCAGGTTAAACAACTATTTAACGGAGAAGGGGTTACCGACCCCACTCAGAAGGGTATTATCTGCGTACCCGAGTCCGGTATTGATTATCCGCCGGAGCTAGAGAAACAATAGTTTTTTCAGTAATCATTTAAAACTCAAACAGCGGCAGCTGTAACCCCGCGCCGTCCTGGTCCGACAACATGCGGCGTATCCGTTTGGGGTCCTCCGGCCGGTCGATGTAGGAGGCGCCCAGGGTGACGAAGTACCGGGCCCGCTTGAGGCTGATCCCCAGGCGGCGCAGCCCATCGAAGCTGAGGGACCGGATCCGCCGGACTTCCAGGATGCGCCGGGCGGATGTGGCGCCGATGCCGGGAACCCGGAGCAGTTCCTCGTAATCCGCCCTTTGCAAATCTATGGGAAAGTGGTCTATGTGACGGAGCGCCCAGGCGGTTTTGGGGTCCACGTGGTGGTCCAGGTAGGGGGTGTCCTCCAGTATTTCTGCGGGGTTGAAGTGGTAGAACCGCATGAGCCAGTCCGCCTGATAGAGCCGGTGTTCCCGTACCAGGGGCGGGCCGGGAATGTCCGGCAGCCGGGGATCGCTGATCCCCCCACGGCCGGGAACACCAACGGGGATGAAGGCGGAGTAGTAGACCCGCCGCATGGAGAACTTCCGGTACAGTGCGCCGGATAGCCCGATGATGGTCCGGTCATCCTCTTCGCTGGCCCCCACGATGAGCTGGGTACTCTGGCCTGCGGGGGCAAACACCGGGGCGGAGCGGATCTTTTTGCGGTCCTCCTCATTTTCCGCGCTATTCCGGAATACATCCTCAAAGGCCCCTAGGATTACCTTTCCCGATTTCTGAGGCGCCAGGGTTTGGAGGCTTTTGTCCGTGGGCAGCTCAATGTTTGCGCTGAGCCGGTCCGCCCAGAGCCCCGCCTCGCGGATCAGTTTTTCACCGGAACCGGGGATAATCTTTAGATGGATATAGCCGCCGAAGCCCGCATCTTTCCTGAGTTTTTTGGCAACGGCGATAAGCTTCTCCATAACCATATCCGGGTCGGTAAAGATCCCCGATGATAGGAAGAGTCCTTCAATATAGTTGCGGCGATAGAATTGGCAGGTCAGGTCCACCAGTTCGTCCACCGTAAAGGCGCTCCGCGGGGTATCCGCCGAGGCGCGGTTTACGCAATAGGCGCAATCGAAGCGACAAACATTGGAGTAGAGCACCTTGAGGAGGCTGACGCAGCGGCCGTCCCCGGTCCAGCTGTGGCAGACCCCCGCGGGGAGATTCGCCCCGAAGCCCTGCCCCCGCTCGCCTTTATTTCCGGCAGGAGCGCCGCTTCCGCTGGACGCGCAGGAGGCGTCATACTTTGCTGAGGATGCCAGAACGGATAGTTTCTCTCCTAATTCCATAAACATACTATACATACGTATAGGATATTTTACAAGAGGTTTCGAGCCCGGAGATCCTGTCTCTTTTTTGAAAAAATTGGTATATTATAGTAAAATATCAGCAGGAGTTTTTATGTACGAATATAAAACCCAGGGAACCTGTTCCAGTAAAATCACGTTTGATATCCGGGATAATAAGGTATACGGCCTGTCTTTTACCGATGGCTGTAACGGCAACCTAAGCGGTATATCCATCCTTGCCGAAGGGATGGAAGCCGCCGAGCTTATCAAGCGCCTTAAGGGTGTACGCTGCGGATCGAAGAAGACATCCTGCCCGGACCAGCTTGCCAAGGCTCTTGAACGGGCGGTAAAGGCGTCTTAACGCGCCAGGGTTTCCCCGGCCTTTCGGTTCTCCGCCATTGCTTTGACAGCGGCATACACGGTTTTCCTTTTGTAGTCGTTGTTCCAGCGGTTGATGCCGATATAGTCAAAGATAACCGCTCCGGTATGGCGGCAGAAGCGGTCCATCTGTTCAAGGCAGCTGAGCAAGCCGTTGCCGGTTCCGCCGGGGGAGGCGACCAGCAGTATCTGTTTACCCGAAAGAGAGCCCGTTTGCCCAAATTCGCAGCGCCGCAGCCGGTCGAAGAAAGATTTGAGGGATTCCGCTATTTCACCCCAGTATACCGGGGTGATAAAACAAAGCTGATCCGCCTTTTTTACCGTGTCCTGGGCAGCGTCGAATCCATCCTTGCCATAGGTACAGCGATGCTGCTCCCGGCAGGTTCCCCAGCCCTCCCCGCATACGTGGCAGCGTCCCAGCTTTTCCACAAACAGGGTCCCCACAGAAGCGCCGCCGTCCTTGGCGCCCTGAATCGCTTCGTCCGTTACGGATGAGCAGAGCCCATCACCCTTAGGGTTGCCGGAAATGATAAGATAATTCATAAGTACCACCTCTTTATAAAAATAATTTTTCAGCCGGAGTTTTTCAGCCAGTCCCTGATTTCCAGGAGAATTCCAAGGGCGGCTTTAAATTCAAAGTTTTCTATCTCGCTTATAAGAGATTCGGTTTTTCCCTCAAGCGGGGGAAATACTTCCCGGATCTCCTTAGTATACGTAAGACTGCCGGTGTTTGCCCTTTCCATCAGGGGGATCAGGGTTTCCGCCAGGGCAAGGGCCCGCACCGTATCCGAAGTTCCAATACTTGACGTTCCTGCGGCGGAATCAGCAGGCACAGTATTCGTGCTGATCAGGACATCCAGTTCCTCCAGGGTGTCCTTAAGGGAAACCTCGAGTTCCTGAAGTTCCTCGGGAGGACAGCCCGGGCCGCCTTCCCCCATGGCCTTCTCGATCAGCGCCGCAGCCTGGGAAACGATATCGGCGCCGATCAGGGCTGCGGAACTTTTTAGGGTATGGGCAATGCGGTGGGCGAGTTTCCGGTCCCCCCTTCCCACTGCATTTTGCAGTTTTTCTGCGTCAGAGCCGTGTTCGCTCCGGAATGTTGTAAGAAGCTGTTTGTAAAAATCCTCGTCCCCCAGGGCTTTTTCCAGGCCCGTAAATTTATTGAGTATCACCGTACCCTGGGGCGCTGCGGCGGCGCTGTGATGATCCGCCGGTTTCGGTATGACCGTAACCTTTTCCGATGGCAGCCATTTTAACAAAGCCCGGTTCAGGGCATTGGGATCGATGGGCTTGGAGATAAAGTCGTTCATCCCCGCATTGATGAAGGTTTCGCTGGCGCCGGTTACTGCGTTGGCGCTCAGGGCAATAATGGGCAGGGCCTTGAACCGGTCCTCTTCCATGGCGCGGATACGTTTGGTCGCCTCCACGCCATCCATGCCGGGCATCATGTGATCCATAAAGACTATGTCGTAGTTTTTCTGTTGAACCATTCTGAGCGCCCCAAGGCCGTTGGCAGCCGAATCGGCCTTGATATTATGCTGGGCGAGGAAGGCCAGGGCGACCTTCAGGTTTATCTGGTTATCATCCACCACCAGTACCAATGCGTTTTCCGCACTTACCGCAAAGTCCGTGGATTCTGTCTTCTCAATCAAGGCAGGGTCCCCGGGGATACAGGGCAGGAGTACCGTAAATTCCGAACCCTGGCCGTAGACGCTTTCCAGTTTTATTTTCCCCTTCATCATGTCAACAAGCTTTTTTGTTATCGAAAGGCCGAGGCCGGTACCCAGAATGCCCCGGTTAAGTTCGCTGTCAAGCTGCTTGAAGGAACCGAAAATTTTAGAGAAGTCCTCTTTTTTGATGCCGATCCCCGAATCCTTTACGATGAAGGCGATATATTCCTGCTCATCCTCGGTAATCTTACTGACCCGGAAATCAACAAAACCTTCCCGGGTATACTTGATAGCGTTATTAACGATATTGACGATGATCTGACGGAACCGTATATCGTCACCGTAAAGCACCTGGGGTACGGCGTCATCGAAATGGGATCGGAAATCAAGTTCCTTGGATGCGGCGGTAAAGCGGCTCATGGAGCAGATATTATCGTAGAGCGCATGGAGATTGAAATGAACGGGGCTTATGTCCATTTTGCCCGCTTCGATCTTAGAGAAGTCGAGAATATCGTTGATGATCTGTAAAAGAGCCCGGGACATTTTTTTGATATCCTCAAAGTATTCCTTCTGGGTTATATCAAGGTTATCGGTACGCATAAGATCGCTCATGCCGATAATGGCGTTCATGGGGGTCCGGATCTCGTGGCTCATGGATGCCAGAAAGCGGCTCTTGGATTCACTGGCGGCTTGGGCGGCCCTGGCCTGTACCTCCATTTCCCGGGCGATCCGGTCTGCCCGCAAATCCCGGGAATAGGTCGCCATGGCATAGGCGCCTTTCCAGGGAACCCGGACCAGGGTGGTTTCCACCGGAAGGGGTTCCCCCGAAAGGGTACGGTGCATCCACTCAAACTGGGCAAAACCTTCGGTAAAGGCGACCGTATCCAGGTGTTCCATTTTTTTCATGCTCGACATTCCATCGCTCTGGAATGGGGGGCTTAGTTTTTCTATGTGCTTTACATACTCTTCTTCGTTTGAAAGCCCGAACATCTTTAGGGCTGCACTGTTGCAGTCCAGCAGTGCTCCCTGTTCGTCCCAGAGGGAACAGGCCAGGGGCGTAGCATCCAGCATGAGCCGGGTCCGTTCATCCGCATCCCGTATCTCCTTCAGGTTGGCCAGGGTTTCCCGGAGGTCCCGGGAATAGGCCGCGATATAATAGGTGTTTTTCATGGGAACCCGAACCAGGGTTAATTCAACCGGCAGGGGATCGCCGCTGAGGGTGCGGTACAGCCAGTTAAAGCGCAGGTACCCTCTTTCCAGGACTTCCCGCAGCAGCTCTGCGGCCTTTTCCCGGGAGAGCCTGCCGTCGCTCTGGAATTCCGGGTTCAGATCGCTGAACCGGTCAACCAGTTCCGATTTTTTGGAAAGGCCGAATATCCGCAGCGCCTCCTTGTTGCAGTCAAGGATATTGTTTTGGATATCCCGGAGAGAACAGGCCAGTGGGGCGGCCTCCAGCATGATCCTGCACAGGCTTCGAGCTTCCCGGTTTTCCCGGAACTTCTTGAAAAACATACCCTTTACCCTCCGTGCTTCCGGTTTCGAATAACCCGCACCGCCCCGGCGCTAAGAAAGACGATTCCCGCCAGTATTACTACCATTGCCCCCACGGGAAGATCAAAGCTCCACCCCAGGACCAGACCGCCGGCGGAAAACAGCGCCGAAAACCCGCAGCTTATGAGCATCATCCCCCCTAAGCTCCGGGCGAAGTACCCCGCGGTTCCCGCAGGCAGGGTGAGCATGGCGATTACCATCACTATCCCTACGAAGGTCTGAAGTAATACTATTGCTGCGGCGGTAACCGTGAGCAGGGCCAGGAAAATCATGTTTGCGGGGACCCCCCGGACCCGGGCGAATTCTTCGTCAAAGGCGCAGGCCTTTAGCTGGGGATAGAAGCGCCAGGCCAGGAAAAGAACAAAAACGTCCAATATCGCCATGAGAAGAAGATCCCTTTTTGATATGAGGAGTATATTTCCGAAGAGGTAGCTGGAGGGGTCGGTATATCCCGCAGTCTTTGCCATAAAAAGTACCCCGATGCTCATCCCAATGGCCCAGATGGCGTTGATCACCGTATCTTCCCGCTGCTTGGCCTTTAGGGATACTGCGCCGATAATACCCGCAGAGATAATCGCGAAGATCAGCGCCCCCGCTATGGGGGGGAAGCCCGGGATGATCTTTGCCGCCGATAGGTAGAGGGCCATGCCGATCCCTCCCAGCACCGCATGGGAGATGGCCCCGGCGAGGCTGGCGATACGGCGGACCGTGACCATCGCCCCCAGCACCCCGAAGAGTACCGATGAAAGGATCCCCGCCAAAAGGGCGTTCCGGATAAAGGGGAAGTCCGCGTTAAAGAGGGCGTCGAAAAAGCTTATCATTCTACATCCTCGGACCGGCGATCTGCCGGATCACACTGATCCCCGGGTATACTTTCCCCGTGGATAATTCGGGCGGTTCCCAAAGACGGAGCGCCCGCTTCTTCCGCTTCGGTGCGGTGCTGTACCACGCCGTATTCGGCCCCTGTTTCACGGTTCCCCATACAGAGAACCCGGTCGGTCAGGGCGGACACAAACCCTGTGTCATGGGTCACGATGAGGACCGTGGTATTCCCCTTGAGTTTTCCCAGGGTGGTAAAGAGCCGTTCCTCACTTTCCCTGTCCATATTGGCGGTAGGTTCGTCCAGGATAAGAATCTCCGGCTTGGCCGCCAGGGCCCGGGCTACCAGGACCCGCCGCCGCTGACCGCCGGAAAGGGCCGCGTAGGACCGGTTCGCCAGGTCTGAAATCTCCGCTTGTACCATGGCCTCCTCCACCGCCGCCCTATCCCCGGCGCCAAATTTCCGGGAGAGGGATGTCAGACGGCCCATCTTTACCGCCTCCCACACCGATATGGGGAAGGAGGGGTCGTAGGCGGACTGCTGGGGTACATAGCCCACCCGGTTCCGCTCGCCCAGGGTGGAGCCGGCGCCGAAGAGGTCAATTTTTCCCGCCTGTGGCTGTTCCAAGCCCAGAAGCAGTTTTAGTACCGTTGTTTTTCCCGAACCGTTGGGACCCACCAGGGCAATGAATTCCCCCTGGTGAATATGAAAGCAAGCGTTTTCCAGGACCTTGAAATTGCCGTAGGAAAAGGAAACACGATCAAACCGAAGGCTTATCTTCCGGTCCGCAGGGTGGCTTAGTACCGAATGTTCTTTCACTTGACGGTCTCCTCGGCGTTTTTTTGCAGAACTTCGCCCATGGTACGGATATTGGCGAGCCAGTCCGGGGCCAGGGGATCCAGGGTGGCCAGGATTGCCCCTGCCGCATCGGCGGTGGTTTTGGCGGTGCTGACCGGAAATTGTGCCTGGACAAAGATCGCCACAGCCTTTTCTTTCTTAGCCCTTTCTATGAGAAGCTTTAAAGCCCGGGGTGTGGGTTCCTTGCCGCCGGTTTCCACCGCCTCCTGGATTATGCCGAATTCGTCTAAAAAATAACCAAAGGCAGGGTGGTACACAAAAACTACCTTCCCCCGCAGGGGGGAAAGTTTTTCTCTTAGGGCGCCGAATTCCTGATCCATATCGTCGGTGAGTTCCCGATAGTTTTTTTGGTACAATGATTCGCCGTCCGCATCCATATTGATTAAAGCATCCTGTATATGAGCTGCCATGATCCTTGCCGGTTTATGCCCCAGCCAAATATGCCGGTCGATGGTATCCCCGTGATCATCCCCATCCTCTAAACTCCGGAACCGTACCCCCTGGGTTCCATCGACAATGGAGAGATCCGGGAAGAGGGCCTCCACCTTTGGCCTCAGGGCAATCTCAAATTCCGTGTTCGACAGGACCCAGACCTTTGCTGCGGCAAGAGCCGCCATTTGTTTAGGGCTTGGCTCGTAGTCGTGGGGACTCTGTCCGGGGCCGACCAGGGTCATAATCCGTACCCGGTTTTCTGCTATGCGGGAGGCAAAGTAGCTCTGGGGGAGTATGCTCACCACCAGGACTGGCCGATCATCGGTCTTGTCCCTGCTGTCGTTTTTTCCCCCGCAGGCAGCAACAGTAAAGGAGAGAATCACGGCTGAGCACATAAAACGGAAAAGCCCTTGTTTCATTCCTTCTAATTTAATCCGCTTTGTTCACTTCTTCAATACAGCCCATGTAGGCTTTTAGCAGATCATCCATGGCCGACTGGATGGCGCTTTTCCGGTCCCGGTTATATTCAGGAAGCCTGTCCGTAAGGTTTATCGGTTCCGCAGCCTGAATTATCACACGCCGGGGATAGATATTGATATTCCGTGTGGCGTAGGAGCCTCCCATGGTTCTGTTGGCAAGATCCCACAGGTTCTGGGCGTATTCTATTTTCAGGTGCAGGGGACTTTCCTCCTCCGGTATGGGGGAACGGAAATACCAGAGAAAATCCACCAGTTCTCCGTGACGGCCGGCATACCAGGCTTCCCCCGCCCGGAGATCCAGCAGGGACCGCTCCACCTGGGATAGTCCGTCCAGGCTTTCCTGGCCGGGCAGGTAGATCCGGTCCCAGGAGATTTGGCGGATATTGTATACCCGGTTCATGATCCCGTCCGCTGCGGGACTGATCCCCAGGATCTTCTCCGCCTTATCCAGGGCTGCCTCCATGATACAATTCATCCTTTCTGATATATCCCGCTTTTCATCAAGCGGAAGGCCGTAGCGTATTTCATTTTGGGTGATAAGGTAATCCCGGCAGTTCCGCAGCCTGAGGGTAAAGTCCGGCAGCCCGTCTTTTTTATAGCGATCCCGATACCCGGTAAAGCGATCAAGCCTTTTCATCAGCCAACTGAGGCACATTTTCCCCCACGCACCATAGCGAAAATGGATGGATATCGGGAGGATTTCCACAGGGTAGGATTTCCCTTCCTTTCTAAGCTGATCCGCCGAATGGAAACCTATCCGCATGGTCCCCTGTTCCAGGTTGAGGATCTGTTCGGTGTTGTAGGTAACCTGTCCCTCCGGCGCAATGGCTATGGGGTAGGGCCCTTCTTTCATAGCCTTAAATATCCGAGTCATGCCCTGGGAATCAAGCTTGGTGTGGTGGATCGGCATGCCGCCAACCCGGGGCATTACCAGCCGGGCCACCCAGCCGCCCCAGCGAAGTACATCGTACCCGTAGATAAAAAGCGCATGGGGCGATCTGGCAAAGGGAAACCCCGCTTTTTTAGCCAGGCCCCGGAGACGGAATAAGATAAACCAGGTTAGAAGCTGGGGTTCCCCCCCATTGGGATGGCGGAAAGCCAGGATACACCGGCTGTCCCCCCGGAGGGCCCGCTGGAAGGCCCTAAAAAAATGTGTATCCCCCCGTAATACTATCCGGGCAATGCCCAGAAAAATAAAAAGGTAGATCCGGGCCAGGAGTTTAATCAAAAAAACAATCCACTTTGAGATCCGCGGCTGTGGTACCTTAATATCCGGAAAGGCCCACATTACCGGCGCGGAATACGGTTTATACATATCCGCTTATAATATAACGGGAATAGGACTCCTTCAAGCAGTTTCGGCCAAAAGAGCAGACAGATCCTTCAGGTTCCGTATAACCCTGTCCGGACGGACACCTTTAACCCGGCTGTCCCCTTCCCGTAAGCGCAGGGAACGGTAGTCCCCGGCGAAAAGGGCGGTCTTAAACCCCGCCCGGGCGGCAGCCGAGATATCGTTGAGCATATCATTTCCTATATATAAGGCATTTTCCGGTTCCAAGCCCAGGGATTTTAGGCGCAGGACCGCGGGGCTAAAGAGATTCGGCGAAGGTTTTGCTTCCCCCAGTTCGAAGGAGTAGATCAACAGTTCCGGATCAAAACCCAGGTCCTTTGGGGGTGCGTTGAAAAAGGCCTCAAACAGGAGGGGGGTAAAAAACTGGGCGTTAGAGATGAGCCCCAACCGGATCCCCCGGTGTTTCAGGGTTCCTATGATATCCCGGGCGCCGGGCATGGGGTATGCCGGATTAACCGCCAGTTCGTAACGTAGGGCCAGTTCCTGCACTGACATGGTTGGCGTTTCCCCGTACCGGTTTAGGAATTCTGCCCAGATTTCCTCCACCCGCAGCTCCGGGTAGTCGGTTTTTTCACCCAATTCTCTGTGCAGGCGTAGGACTTCCCGGTGGAAGTGCTCCCGCAATTCCTGCCCAGTGCAGCCAAATTCCCCGGCTAGAACCTCCAATCGGCCGTCGCCGGGGACAGATCTTCCGGCGGCTCTGTCAGAAACGGCTCCGGTTCCACCGGAGCTGGCAATATCACCGGCGGCGGAGGTGAAGAGGGTACCGTATACGTCAAAGATCACCGTATGAATGCCCGTGAGGACGGCCCTGCCGGGGAACAGCAGGGCTTCCAGATACGCCGGCAGGGCGGGTGGCGGGAGAAGTTCGGGAACCGGGCTTTCCTGGATCAGGTGTAAGAGGCCGGGATCAGCCATACCATTAATTATAGAAGTCAGGCCATTGAATGACAAGTTATGCTCCGGAGCGAAAGCACAGAAGCGAATAGCTGTTTGACCCAAGCCCATGGTGGGCGCAGGATAATTCAAACCCGGCCTTCTCAATTGCCCCGGTGAGTTCCGCGAAACGGTACATTTTGCTGTTACCGTTTGCCATACAGGTAAAGTAAAGGGATGTGGCCTGGAGGGAGTAGGCGGAGGCTTCAAAACGCTGCATGTCCCAGAGGGGTTCCAGCACATAAATAGTGGTTGCGGGGGTCACCGCTTCGTGGATTTTCGCCAGTATGGCGGTAACCTGGTCCAGGGAAAAACAGTCCAGAAATTGGCTCATCCAGATTGCATCGGCCCCGGTGGGGAAGCGGGCGGCGGGATCAAGCACGTTGCATGGGTACAGTTCAATGCGGTCCCCAAAGCCCGCGTCGGCGGCGTTTTTTTCCGCCGCCGCAGTCTGGCCGGGGAGGTCTATGATGGTGACCCGTACCTGGGGATCATGGGCGCAGCACCTGATAGCCCACTTCGCCGTATTGCCGCCTATGTCAAAAAGGCGGCGGGGCGGGGAGGCAAACACAATAGGAAGCGCTTCGGGAAAGGCGATATCGGAATAAAAGTGATCAAATTCAAACCAGCTTTTTTTTGCCTGCTCCGGTAAAGTGGCGAGGGCTTCATAAATAGTGTTCCAGTTTTCCCCAAAGACCGAAAGGCCCCGGGGCTTTTCGGATCTGACGGATTCGCATAAATCATAGGCGCCCTGATAACAGATATCGTTGACAAAATTAAAGTTGACCCTGGTCATGTCATCTTCCAGCAGGAACCAGCCAATCTTGCCCAGAACAAAGCGTTCCTTCCCTACGCCGGGCCGGAGCTTGAGGACATTCATGCCCAGGGCAATCTCCGCCAGAACTCCCACGCCGTATGGGGAAACGCCGGTCTGTTCCGCCGCTTCTTCCCGGGTGAGCCCCGCATCGCCGGCATCGGATATTTTTTGCAGAATCCCCAGTTCCAAGAGCGCCCGCACCGCCTGAAAGGTCAGGGGCGCAAAGGCGATCTTCAGGGCTTCAAATTTCGCGTCCACCGCACGGATTTTATCAACAGTATAAGTGTGCATAGCCTTCGATGCGGCGCCGAACAAGGCCCGTACTTCCTCCGCCCCCAGCTGCCGGTAGGCCGGTGCGGCATTGGCGCTAAAGGTCACTTCAAAATACGCTTCATCGTAAAAGGAAAGCTTTGAATTGGTATCCGGGTTGCACTCCAGGTAGACAATTTTACTGCTATCCAGACCCTTGGCTTTGCAAATCTGGTCCGCCAGGGATTGGGCGGCATAGGTGACGGAGGTGCCGGGATTATCCTGGTAGAGCTCGGTAACAATCACAAAGGTTTTGCCCGGTTTATCAATGATTTTAAGGCCGCAGGCTGAAGGTACATCCCACTGCCCCTTAAAGTGAAAGATTTCGTCGTAGTATTTATCCGATACGTTCATAATTTCTGACCGGAATTTGTTCCAAGGGAATTTATTCCACGGGAACTTGTTCCAATGGAACTTGTTCCACCGGTTCTTATCACGTCCTTTCCGAAAGATTTGTGGATCAGTTTCCGGTTCCGGGGGCGATAGGTCCCTTCCTCCATTTCCCGGCTTACCACGTTAAATAAAAGCTGGAACATTTTTTCTTCCTGGGATTCTTCTTTGTAGAAGGCTTCCCAGGCGTAATCGTAGAGCTCCTGAAGCCGCTCGGGGCTCATGTGTTTGGGCTGGTACACCACCTGGCCGGCGTTGTAATGGTTCCAGTCGTGGTCAAAGATACGCCCCTGCCGGAGCAAATCGTCGTAGGCCTTGGTATGGGGGAAGGGGGTAAGTACGGTAAATTCCGCTAAATCCAGGTTAATCCCCAGGAGGAAATCGATAAGCCGCTTAATGTCGTCTTCGGTCTGGTTATCCAGGCCCAGCAAAATGGTCCCCTCCACCCCGATGCCGTGGTCGTGGTAGCGTTTCACCCGTTCCTTGATGTAATCCGAGGTATCGTAGATAGCCTGATAGACATACCATGCTCCGGCCTTCGCCGCCAGGTCGAGGATTTCCGGATCATCCTCTATGGTGTGGCTAATCCACTTCTTTTTGAAGGGGGCCATCTCCCGGAAAAGCTCCTTTTCCCATTCCTTGTTTTGGGCCAGGGAATTATCGACGATAAAAAGCCGGTTATTATCGATGGAGGCAAGCTCCTCCAGTACCTTGTCCAGGGGACGGGGGCGGAAATTACGCCCCCCCAGGTAGGTCACCGCGCAGGGGTAACAGCTAAAGCGGCAGCCCCGGGAAGCATGGAAGAGGTCTACCATTTGGACCCCCTTGTGGTTGTAGAGTTCCCGTTTGTAGAGGTCCCGGCGGGCGGGCCCCACCGATTCTATAGGGGGGTGCTGCAGCATGAAGTTATACACCTTTTTCAAACCGCCGCAGCGCCAGTCTTCCAGAACCTGCTCCATCCGGCCTTCAGCTTCCCCTAAAAATACAGAATCGGCGTGGTTCATGGTTTCTTCCCCATGGAGCATGGCGGAAATACCGCCAAAAATGACCTGTTTACCCCGCCGGCGGTACTCGTCGGCTATTGCCCAGCCCCGTTTTACCTGGGTACTCAACATCATGGAGATGGCTACCAGGTCGCAGTCTTCATCGAAATTTATCGTTTCCACATTTTCGTCGGTAAAGGAAACTTCCGCATAGCCGGGCAGCGCCTGGGCAAAAACAACCGGCCCGTGGGGGGGCAGATTAAACGTGGTTTGTCCTTTTAGCTTCTCCCATTGGGGATAAATCAATTTTAATTTCATTTTTGGTGATCCTGGTACGGATCTTGACACATTATAGTAAAAAAGGATAGGTTTAAACATTGTTTTTCACCGTGTTGGTTGGGGGCCGGATGGACGATCTGAAATTTCAAATAAAGGAATTAATTGTAAACGCCCTTGAGTTGGAGGATATAAAGCCCGAAAACATCGCCGATTCGGAACCGATATTTGGAGATGGGTTGGGGTTGGATTCGATTGATGCCCTGGAGCTGGGTGTGGCCCTTAAAAAGAAATTTGGTATAAAATTTTCTGCGGAAAGCGAGGATAACCGGAAGCATTTTGCTTCGGTGGATGCACTTGCGGCATATATTATTGCGGGAACTGGCGGATCATGACAAAGGATGATATTTTTGAAAAAATAAAGGAAATTCTTATCCAGGAATTTGAGATCGATGGGAAGTTGATAAACCCCACTGCTTCTCTTTTTGCGGATTTGGATTTTGATTCCATAGATGCGGTGGATCTTATCGTCAAAATGAAACCCTATGTTTCGGGTAAAATAGATCCGGAACTTTTTAAAAACACCCGTACGATTCAGGATGTGGTCGATATTCTTTTCCCCCTGGTACAGGAAGTACCTTGAAGGTCTTCCTGTACATAGCAGCCGCGGTTTATCCCCTTCTGGTATTTTTCTTTTTGGTGGTTTTAAAAATACCCCTGCGGTTTTTCTCGATTTTTGTCATCCTGGTAGGTTTTGCCTATTTTCTTCTTTGTACATCTAAAAAAAAAAGGGAATTCCTTGGAAACAGCTTTTAAGCGCCTTCCTTCTTTTGGGGGGCGGCTTTTTATGTTTGTTTACTAATTCTTCTATATATATAAAATTGTATCCGGTTTTTATGAACGGGGCCCTTCTGGCGGCCTTTGGCAGTACCCTCTTTGCCCCTCCAACCATGATCTTCCGGTTTGCGACTCTCCAGGATAAAAGCATCAAGGGTTCCCTGGCGGAAAAGCGCATAGAGGCCTATTGTCGGAAAGTAACCTGGATTTGGTGCGGATTTTTCGTTCTGAACGGGGGAATCGCCTTTTATACGGTGTTTTTTGCATCCGATGCCCTCTGGTCTATCTACAATGGGGGTATTTCATATATTCTTATTGGTATTCTTTTTGCCGGGGAGTTTCTTGTACGAAAAATGACGGATAAAAAAATGCCCAAGGACATGCTGCCCCATGGGGTTATCGTAAAAAAGGTTCTCCATCAAACCGAAGATGCGGCCTCGGTGGAATTGTTCATCCCCGCAGAGTGTGAATACTTCGATGATCATTTTCCTGAATTTAAACTCCTGCCCGCTGTGGCCCAGTTTGACCTGGCGATACGTCTTGGGGCTCATTTTTTCGGGACCCCCCTTTTATTAAAAACATCTAAGCGGATCAAATTCTCCAACCCCATATTTCCCAATACAAGGGTGGTCTTGGTATTGAACTATAAGCGGGAGCCGGGATCCCTGGGCTTTAAAATAATCAGCCCCTCCGGAGACGCCAAGATCTATGCCGGCGGAACCCTGATCCTGGACGGGACTGAACCATGAAGCGGACTTACTGGTCTGAGCATCCCGGGGCAGAAACAGCGGTCCATTGGTCGGAACAGAAGGAACAGACCGTCGGGTACTGGCATGTCAAGCTTATCCTTGTCATCTTTAGGATCTGCCCGGTAATCATCATGCGCCTCATCGCCTTTCCGGTGGCCTTTTTCTATTATGTTTTTTCAAAACGGGCCCGGGACAATTCCCGGCTTTTTCTTTCCAGGGTTGCCGCCTGTTATGCAGAAGATGGAAAGCCCTTCACCCTTCACATCTTCCGGCATATTCTGGCCTTTGCCCTGACGATGATTGAAAAAGTAGAATCCTGGGGGGGCAAGGTAGATTTAAGCCGTATCCATTTTCAGGATGATGATATTGGGGATTTACGGGAACGGTTGGATCGGGGGGAGGGGGCAGTGCTTATCTGTTCCCACCTGGGAAACTCGGAACTCCTGCGGGCCCTGGCCAGCTTTAACCGTACCGGCCTTTCCCGGGAGGTGCCGGTCAACGGGATCGTGGATTTCAATGTTACCGCCTCCTTTAACCGGATGCTCCGGGAACTCAACCCCGATGTAAGCCTCAGGATGGTAGGTGTCAACGATATAGGCCCGGATACCATCATTATGCTTCAGGAACGGCTCACCGCAGGGGAACTGGTGACCATTGCCGGGGACCGGACTTCGGCTAATACCCGGAACAAGGGCTTTTCCATTCCTTTCCTGAATAACAGCGCGCCCTTTACCTATGGGTCCTTCTTCATGGCCGCCATACTTAATGCGCCGACCTATTTTGTGTTCGCCTTCAGGCAAAAGGATATATCCCTGTCGTCCCAATACGATATGCATGTCCATAGGAGCCCCATACGTTTTGACTGTTCCCGCAGGGAACGGGAAGGGCGTATTGAAGAATTGGCCCGTTTATTTGCCCGTAGGCTTGAATCTTACTGTAAACAGCACCCCCTGCAATGGTATAATTTCTATGATTTTTGGGCGAATGAATGATACATGGAGGAAACCGGTGACCGGCGGAAACATTGAACGGGATGAGCTGCTTACACTCCTGCCCCATAAGGGTAAGATGTTCCTCCTCTCCCGTATTTTAGCCTATGATACCAGTGAGCGTACTCTGAGCGCGGAATATGATATTACCCGGGATTGTCTGTTTTACGATCCCGAGCTTGGGGGTGTGCCCGCCTGGGTGAGCTTTGAATTCATGGCCCAGAGCATTGGCGGCTTATCGGGGCTTTCAAGCCGTGAGAGGGGGGAGCCGCCCAAGATGGGCTGTATCCTAAGTATTTCAAATATGGAAATACAGAAGCCCCTTTTAAAGGCCGGAACCACGGTGCGCATCTCTGTTAAACAAGATTGTATGGTTGAGGGGCTTTTTATCTTTGACTGTACCGTATTCCTGGAGGGAACCGAGGCGGCGGCGGCGAAACTTACGGTTATGGATGTGAATGACCTGTCTGTGCTTACAAAAGGAGCATGAGTGTATGGAAACTTCTCCAATACAAATAGGTAAAGACCGGCTTACCATTGAAGGTCTGGTACGTGCGGCGAAGGGGCAGGGGAAGATCCTCCTCTGCGGGTCAAAAGAATTCGAAGCGAAAATTGATGAGGGCGCAGCGTTCCTGGACCGGACACTGGCCGAACACGGCGGTATTTACGGGGTAACCACCGGCTACGGGGATTCCTGTACGGAAATTGTTACCCCCGAGCATTACTACGATCTGCCGGTACGCCTGACCCGCTACCACGGCTGCGGCCTTGGCGCGTACTTTGACAAGGAAACCACCCGGGCGATCATGATCGTCCGGCTCAACACCCTGGCCCAGGGCTTTTCCGGGGTCAGCATGGATCTGCTGCGGTATATCGCATTTTTTATCGAACAGGATATCCTGCCCCTGATTCCGGAAGAAGGCTCCGTGGGCGCTTCCGGAGACCTCACCCCCCTTTCATACCTTGCGGGGGCTTTAATCGGCGAGCGGGATGTGCTGTATCAGGACAAGATACGCCCTGCCGCGGATGTACTGAAGGAGCTGGGGAAGCCCCCCTACCGGTTCCGCCCAAAGGAGGCCATCGCCATCATGAACGGAACCGCGGTGATGAACGCCGTGGCGGCCCTTGCCTTTGACGGGGCGCGGTACCTGGCGGATCTCTCCTGCCGTATTACCGCCATGAACTCCGTGGCCATCAAGGGGAACGCCTATCATTTTTATAAGCGCCTCTTTGAGGTTAAACCCCATCCCGGCCAGGCGGAGGCTGCACGGCGGATTCGGGAATCACTCAAGGAGCAGTCCGAGGAAGACCGGCTCCGGGGCATCGTTCCCGAACGGATACAGGACCCCTATTCCCTGCGCTGCGCCCCCCATGTGATCGGCGTTTTCTATGACGCCGAGGATATGCTGCGCCGGCTTATCGAGACCGAAATGAACAGCGCCAACGACAATCCCATTGTGGATCCGGAAACCCGTTCCGTGTACCACGGCGGCCATTTTTACGGGGGACATATCTGTTTCGCCATGGATGCCCTCAAGAATATCAGCGCAAACATCGCCGACCTGATGGACCGGCAGCTTGCCCTCATGGTTGACATAAAATTCAACCGGGGCCTTCCGCCGAATCTTTCGGGCTCCAAGGAAAGTTTTGCCTACAACCACGGCTTCAAGGCCGTCCAGATAGCCGCCTCCGCCTGGACCGCCGAGGCGCTGAAAAACACCATGCCCGCCAGCGTGTTTTCCCGCTCCACCGAATGTCACAACCAGGATAAGGTGAGCATGGGTACCATCGCCGCCCGGGACTGCATCCGGGTCAATGAACTGACCGCCCAGACCCTGGCGGCAGCGCTCCTTGCCGCAGCCCAGGCGCTATACCTCAGGCTCCGGCAGGGCGAGCTGAGTTCAGAGGCAATGCGGGGCGTGGAGCGGACCTATAACGAGGTACTATCCTACTTCGCCCCACTGGAAGATGATCGCCCCCTGGATACGGATCTGCGGAAGACCGTAGCATTAATAGAAGAAGCTTTCTTTTCGGTCTAAGGTAACGGTTTCATCGGCTTTCTAAATTTTTTTATAGAAATCCCAAATTCAACCACGGGCCTCACGGGCGAGGAATCGCTCATTAATTAGTCCGTATGGCCCGTGTGGTCCGTGGTTATTCCTAATTTGGAATTGCTGTCTCTTTTATAGTGTGATATAAACTGTATGTGAGGTGTTGCCATGGTAAAACATAAAATTATTATTCTTCCGTTGGTGCTGGCAATATGCTTGGCTGCCTGCGGCGCTAAGACGGCGCCCGCTGCTGCTTCGGGAAACGCCGGGGTACAAAATTCTTCGGGAGGCGATTCTCCGGGTACCGCCCGGTATACCGATGACGGGAAGCGGATCATCACCATCGGTACCTGGTTTGATAAGTATTATATGAGTAAGCATCAGGATATACGGGATGATCCGGGCCTGTCGCAGCCGGTAACGGCCCAAATGCGGCTGGATATGATGCGGAAAATCGAGGCTAAGTATAATATCGTCCTTAATTGCATCAATTTAACCTTCGAAGGGGTACGGGAAAGTATCAATCTTTCCATTCCTTCGGGGAAACCGGATGTGGATATCTACGAGGTGGATCTCCAGTTTGGTATCCCCGCGGTTCTGAATAACTATGCCGTGGGTCTTAAAGCAATGGACCTGGAGGGGACCGATGTTTTTGGGTCCCAAAGGGTAATGAAGTACCTGCGCATGGCCAGTCAGGATGAAGTATACCTCTTTACTCCTTCCGGCGCCGGATCGATTAACGCATATCCCCTGGCTTTCAATTTAACCATGATCCGCGCTGCGGGGCTGGAAAATCCCCAGGACCTTTATGACCGGGGGGAATGGACCTGGGAAAAGTGGCGGACCTATCTTGCCGCCCTTACCCGGGATGCCGACGAGGACGGCAGCATTGATACCTACGGCTATAGCGGGTATTGGACCTACCTGCTTACCAACCTGCTGCTTTCCAACAATACCGGTATTGCGCCGGCTTACCAGGAAAAACTAAGCTCCCCCGCGACCCGGGAGGTACTGGACTTTATCAATACCATCTATAATATCGATAAAACTGCCCGGCCATGGGATCGATCCAACTGGGAAATCAATAACCGGCTCTATGCCGAAGGTTTATCCGGCTTTTGGGTCTGCGCCGATTGGCTTTTCAACGAACAGGGAGGGGCGGACCTTCCCTTTGAGATTGGGGTTGTCCCCTGGCCCCGGGGTCCCAGCGGCAGTTTTACGGAAAACCTTCATAGCCAGCCCCAGGGCAACTGGTATTTTATTCCCCGTGGTACCGAGAATCCCCGGCTGGTATACGATGTTCTTTTTGACTGGACCAATTGGTACGACTACGATTTAAACGTAGGCCAGGATACGGAGTGGTCCCGGAACATGTATATCACCGAACGGAACTATAATTACGCCGCCATGATGGCTTCGAAGCCCGGTTTTGACCTTTGGGAAAGTCTGGACACAGGTTTAACCCTGTTGCCCCTTATGGCGGGGGAACTTACCGTTTCAACCCTGGTTGAGGAAAACAAGGTACTTATTCAGAAAGCCCTGGATAATTACTTCAAAAGGAACTAGTTTTAAATAATGGGGTTGAAAAGGCAGAAAGTATTCGCCGGAATCGCAGGAGCAGTTCTTCTCATTGTATTTGCCTCATGCGGAAATAGGGTAAAATCCGGCCCCTCCGTTTTGGGCGAGTATGATTCGTATAAGGATATTCCCGGGGTTACCCGGGAGGAAATAAGCGCCATTGAAAGCGTACGCCGCAGTACCGCCATCCTCGTCTACGGTATGACCCTCAGTACCGAATGTTTCCGCGATGAAGACGGTAATACCCAGGGTTTTTCTGTCCTGGTTTGCAACTGGCTCACCGAGCTTTTTGGGACTAAGTTCCGGCCGGTAATATACGGCTGGGACGCCCTGCTCCGGGGGCTGGAAAACAATAGCATTGCTTTTACCGGAGAAATATCCTATTCCCTGGGGAATACCGGGGAATATTTTATGACCGATTCCATTGCGGAACGGAGAATTAAATTTGTCAGCATGGAAGGATCCGACCGGCTGGCTTTCTTGGCCCGTTCCCGGCCGCTTAAATACGGCTTCCTGAAGGGTACCACCACGGAAGCCCTGGTTTCCCCCTATGTCAAGCTGCCCTTTGAACCGGTGCCTGTTGCTAATTACAACGAAGCCTATCAAAAGTTGATCCTTAAAGAAATTGACGCCCTTTTTATGGACGAGACCGTGGAGGGGATCTTTGCCCTGTACGACAATCTTATCATTGAGGATTTTCTGCCCCTGAGTTACAACCAGGTTGCCTTGGCCACCCGGGATCCCCGGCTCCAGGCGTTTATTTCTGTGGTGCAGAAATACCTGCAAAGTACCGGCAGTTATCGTTTTGCCCAGATGTATGACGAAGGAGCTCAGGAGTACCTGCGTTATAATTTATTGAGCCGCCTTACCCACGATGAACGGACACTGCTGGACCGGCTGCAGGAAGCTACGGACGCATCGCGACCTACGGACGCATCGCGACCTACGGTCGCGGTATCCATCGAAGCGGATAATTATCCGGTAAGTTTTTATAACCCCAAGGAAAATGAATGGCAGGGCATCACCGTAGACTTGCTGCGGGAAATATCCGCTTTAACAGGCATTCAGTTTAACTATGCTAATTCTCCGGATTCAAAATTGGCCGATATCATAGCCATGCTTCACCAGGGACAGGCTTCCATGACCATGGAGCTCGTCAGATCTCCATCCAATGACCAGGAATTTTTATTTGCCGATACTCCCTACCAGATCGATTATTATGCCCTTATATCCAAAAACACCTATCAGGATGTAACCCTGAGCGACATCCCCTACAAGCGGGTGGGGATGGTTGCCGGAACCACTTCCGCAGGAATTTTCCATGAGTTATTTCCCCGTCACACCCATATGATAGATTACGCGGATCGGGAAACGGCCATTAATGCCCTGGCCCGGGGGGATATTGAGCTTCTGATGGCCACCCGGAACCTGCTGCTTAATATCACTAATTATTTGGAACGCACGGGGTATAAGGCAAACCTGGTGCTGCGCCGTCCTTACGAAGCCTACTTTGGTTTCGGCCCGGAAGAAAAGCTGCTCTGTTCCATCATAAGCAAGGCTCAAAGTTTGATCGATACCGAAAGGGTGGTGGACGACTGGACCCGCCGTGTCTTTGATTACAGCGGCGCCATGGCCAGATCGCAGAAACCCTATCTGATCGGCGCATCGGCGCTGTTGGCGATAATATTAGTGCTTCTCACCATAATGCTGCTGCGGAAAAGGCAGATGGCCGCTAATCTGGAACGTACCGTGGAGCAGCGTACCCATGAGCTTGAGGTCCAGACCCAGGCGGCTCAGGTTGCTTCCCGGGCCAAGGGGGAATTCCTGTCCCGGATGAGCCACGAGATCCGTACCCCCCTTAACGCCATCATCGGCATGACCGAAATTGCCCGGCGGGCCCAGGATATCGGCAAAAAGGATCGCTCCCTGGGTGAGATTGCCTCCGCTTCGGATCACCTTCTGGGTATTTTGAACGATGTGCTGGATATGTCAAAAATTGAGAGTGGTAAATTTGAAATTGTCCATAACCCCTTTGTACTGGCCGAGGCCATGAAAGAGGTGTCCAAGATAATTGTTCTGCGCTGCCAGGAAAAGGGGATAAATTTCGGCAACGATTTTGCCGGCATTACGGATATTTGTGTAATGGGGGATAAGCTCCGGCTTAAGCAGATCCTCATAAACCTTTTGGGGAATGCGGTTAAATTTACTCCCAACCTGGGGACCATCATCTTCAAGGTCCAGGGATTGGATCGGGATGAAAAACGGATAAAGCTCTATTTCCATGTATCCGATTCGGGGATAGGAATGAGTCCGGAGCAGATGAAAAATTTATTCACCGCCTTTGAACAGGCGGATAGTTCCATCTCGGTCCGTTTCGGCGGGACCGGTCTGGGGCTTGCGATCAGCCAAAATCTGGTAAAGCAGATGGGGGGCCTTATTACGGTGAAAAGCGTTCCCGGCGAAGGATCCGCCTTTTCCTTTACCCTGGATATGGACATCGCCGAAATGCCGCAGGAAGAGGCGCCCCAAAAAGATACCGGGGTAAGGGTTTTTCCGGGCAAGCGGATTCTATTAGCCGAGGATATCGAAATTAACCGGATGATCCTCCAGGAGCTTCTTGCGGATACCCGTATAAAAATTGACGAGGCCGTAGATGGGGCCGAAGCGGTACGGATCTTTGCCGCTTCTCCGGTCAACTACTATGATCTGATTTTCATGGATATACAGATGCCGAATCTGAACGGCCACGATGCTTCCCGCCAAATCCGCGCCTTGGATCGGGGGGATGCAAAAACGGTGCCCATTATCGCCATGACCGCCAATGCCTACCGGGAGGATATCGACCGCGCTCTGGCCGCCGGCATGAGCGGCCATCTGGCCAAACCTATTGATATTGATGAGGTTATGAAAGTATTGTCCCAGCGGCTCGGCTGACCATACCCTTTAAGGCGCTACAGGGGATTGACAAAAGTTTAGGGGGCAGTTACCATTTTGATAATATTTGCTGTCTAGGGTTCCGTTGCGGGGCGCGTATATCGTGAGTTTTCGCAGGTCTGGACCAAGAGATGGCGGTCGGTTATATAACCGGCTACACGGAGGGACAAAAACCCGGGAGAGGATATGCTTAGGCAGACCTCTCCCTTTTTTTTTGGTCCGGTGATTTGTACCAAACAGCAATTAAGGAGGAATCGATATGCAGAATATTTACCAGCAAATCTTGGGAAGGGGGGATAAGCTCTCTTTCCGGGTCTCAAAAAACAGGCTTATACGCTTTACGGCGCTGGAAAAAGGGGCCAGTCTTTCTATGCTCCTGTTTAACGCCCGGGATTATGCTGAACGGTATAATATGCCCGATACCTTAAAAGCCCAGCATACCGCCCACCTTACCCTGGGGGATCTACTCCTGAGCGATAATGGCCGGGTCCTGGCCAGTATAGTTCAGGACAGCGTGGGCTGGCATGATACCATTGGAGGCTACATCTCCCGGGAGCAGGTGGACGCCCGGTACGGCAAAACCACCTACCAGGAAAAGCGTAATGAATGGCTGCGGAGCGGGGAAGAGAATTTTCTCGTAGCCATGACCATGCATTCCATGACCCGGAGGCACCTGACCGCCAATGTCAACCTCTTTTCCAAAGTCTACTGCACCGAAGACGGGGCTATGCATTACGATGGGAACAACTGCAAAAAGGGGGATACCGTAAGCCTCCGCAGCGAGATGGACATCCTGATGATCCTTTCCAACACCCCCTCTCCCTTGGACGACAGCGGGGAGTACCCCAGCGTACCGGTTAAGATTGATATCTACGAGGCCCAGTCGGCAACTATTCTGGATCCCTGTTTTGTAAAGCGTCCCGAGAATCAGCGGGCTTTTGAAAATACCTGGGAATACAACAACCTGGAAGGAGGGTTCTGAAATGGGATTTTTTAAAAAAGTTGAAAGTTCCCGCAAAGAGGAAGATGCGTGTTTTGACAAGACCGTTTTGGCCGGCAACGGCTGGATTGGGGAAGTTAAAAAGGGACAGTTCCTGCGGCTTATAGATGTGGGGGGGAATCAGGCGGCGGATACCCTCTTCTACGATGCGGAGGATGTGCAGAATCACTACAGTGCCATCCGTACCATCGTTGCCCAAAAGAATATCTACCTTACCACCGGGACCGTCCTCCTGGCGGAAAACGGCAAGCCCCTTTTTAAGATCGTGGCCGATACCTGCGGCAACCACGACACCCTGGGCGGCGCCTGTTCGGCCCAGAGTAACACCGTCCGCTACGGTCACGAAACCCTGCAGATGCACAACTGCCGGGACACCTTTTTGCTGGAAATTGCGAAATACGGCCATGGCCTTGAGAAAGCCGATCTGGTTCCCAATATCAACTTTTATATGAATGTGCCGGTTACCCCCGATGGGGGCCTGGAGTTTGCCGATGGAGTTTCCGCCCCGGGGTATTACTTTGAATTGGAGGCAATGAACAACGCAGTCTTTCTGCTGAGTTGCTGCCCCCAGCTGAATAACCCCTGTAACGCCTACAACCCTACCCCCCTGCGGGTCCTGATCTGGGATAAGTAAGAAAGGTAGGGGAAGGAAATGGCCCATGTTTAAAAAAGTATTGATCGCCAACCGGGGAGTTATTGCGGTACGGATAGAACGGACCCTCAGAAAGATGGGGATTGTCTCCGTGGCGGTATACACCAGGGCGGATTGCGACAGCCTCCATGTGCAGAACGCCGATGAAGCGGTCTGTATCGGCGAAGGACCCGTCAGGGAAAGTTATCTTGATGCGGAACTGATCCTGCGGACAGCAAAAGAAACCGGCGCGGAGGCCATACATCCGGGCTACGGTTTTTTAAGCGAAAATGCAGAGTTTGCCGAGGCCTGTGAAAAAAACGGTATTGTTTTTATCGGCCCCGGGGCGGCCCAAATGCGGATGTTCAGCTTGAAACATTCCGCCCGGGAACTGGCGGCAAAGGTTAATGCCCCGCTGCCGGAAGGAAGCGGCCTCATAGGCAGCGCTGCCGAAGCTCAGACGGCGGCTGAAAAAATCGGTTACCCGGTGATGCTGAAGAGTACTGCCGGCGGCGGCGGCATAGGGATGAAGATCTGTAACGATTCTGTAGCTCTGGCGGAGAATTTTGAACAGACCTCCTATCTGGCACAGGCCAACTTTAAAAATGGCGGCCTCTTTGTGGAAAAATACATACGTCAGGCACGTCATGTGGAGGTGCAGATCTTTGGCAGCAAGGACAAGGTAGTTGTCCTGGGGGATCGGGATTGTTCGGTACAGCGGAGAAACCAAAAGGTGATGGAAGAAAGCCCTGCACCGAATATACCGAAAAAAGTCCGGCAGCAAATGTACGATGCGGCGAGAAATCTTGCCCGGGCGGCGGGATACACAAGCGCCGGTACCGTGGAATTCCTCTACGATGCAGAAAAAGAACAGTTTTACTTTCTGGAAGTGAATACCCGGCTGCAGGTCGAACACGGGGTTACCGAAGAAGTAACCGGTATAGACCTGGTGGAATGGATGGTGCGTGAAGCCGCCGGTGAACTGGGTTCTATTGACGATGCAGAGCCCGTAGGCCACAGCATACAAGCCCGGATCTACGCCGAGGATGCCCTCCTTGATTTTCGTCCCTCCTCGGGGAAGATCACCCGGGTGGTTTTGCCGACGGAAGGGGTCCGCCTGGAAACATGGATCTGCGACAACATCACCGTGTCACCCCTCTACGATCCTATGCTGGCAAAACTCATCGTTAAAGGACAAACCAGGGCGGAGGCCCTGGCCAAATTGGAACAGGCCCTCTTCGGGACAAAAGTTTACGGTATCACCACGAACATCAATTTTCTTTTGGCTTTTATTCAGCAGGATGATTATAAGAAAGTCAAATTAAGTACCGCCATGTTAAAAAATTTTCTCCCCGCTGAAAATGCCCTGGAGGTAATTGATGGCGGCATTCAGACCACGGTGCAGGACTATCCCGGTATAATCGGCTACTGGACTGTGGGGGTTCCGCCTTGCGGGCCCATGGACAGTTTTTCTTTCCGTTTGGGGAATATCCTTCTGGGGAACAGCAGCGGCGCCTGCGGCCTGGAGTTGACCCTCCGGGGGGGCGCTTACAAATTCAGAAGTGATGCATGGTTCTGTGTAACCGGAGCGGATATGTCCGCTGCCCTGGATAAGGTGGGTATAGAAATGTACAAGCCCATCCAGGCCGGGCGGGGACAGATTTTGGAATTCGCCGAAGCCAAGGAGGGGATACGCGCCTATTTATTGATAAAAGGCGGCCTTGATGTACCTGAAATTCTGGGCAGCGGTTCTACCTTTACCCTGGGCAAATTTGGCGGCCACGGCGGACGGGCCCTGTGCAGCGCCGATGTGGTTGCCATAAAAAACAGTAATACGGCGATTCCGAACAATTCCTTAAACGTAAGGCCGCCCCTGTTTACCGGTGAATGGAAAATCGGTGTGATAGCCGGCCCCCATTGTACCGATGAGTTTTTAAAGGACGGGTATTTAAATTCCCTGACCCAAACAAAATGGAAGGTTCATTTTAACAGTTCCCGGACCGGTGTACGCCTGATAGGCCCAACCCCGGAATGGGCCCGGAACGACGGCGGCGAAGCGGGGCTGCATCCGTCGAATATCCACGACACCGCCTACGCCATAGGGACCCTGGACCTTACCGGGGATATGCCCATACTGCTGGGACCCGACGGCCCCAGCCTGGGGGGGTTTGTCTGCTCGGTAACTACTGCCACAGCGGAACTGTGGAAACTCGGTCAGCTTCACCCCGGGGATCGAGTGTCCTTCCAGCTGCTCACCCTAGAACAGGCGGGAGAATTAAAACTGCGGCAGGAGAAATTTCTGGAAGAACTGAACGCTTCCGCTGATACCGCTGGGAATATCGCTGTGGCTCTGGCCCTGCCGGAAGAAAAGGCAGCCATCACCAACACCTATCCGGTGCTGGTCAGGGAAGACCGGGGTACCGGTTCTGCCCTCACGGTGAGATGCGCAGGGGACAGTTACCTTCTGGTGGAATACGGTGAAATGGCATTGGACATGGCCCTCCGTTTCAAGGTCCATGCCCTGATGGAAACCCTTGTGAAGCAGGACCTGCCTATCATCGAAATGACCCCGGGAATCCGGAGTCTGCTCATCCATATTGATGTGACACAGATGCCTCTCAAAAAAGCGTTGGAAAAAATTGTTGAGATTGAACATTCCATTCCGGCGATAGAAAATATCGAAGTACCCTCCCGGATAGTAAAACTGCCCCTGTCCTGGAACGACCCGGCGATCCAGATCGCCATGGAGCGGTACCACAAAAATGTCCGCCCCAATGCACCCTGGTGCCCCAGCAACCTGGAGTTTATCCGCAGGATTAACGGCCTGGAAAGCATCGAGGCGGTACGGGAGATAATTTTTGCCGCCACCTATATCGTGCTTGGCCTGGGCGATGTGTATCTGGGAGCGCCGGTGACCACCACCCTGGACCCTCGGCACCGGCTGGTAACCACCAAGTACAACCCCGCCCGTACCTGGACCCCGGAAAACGCCGTGGGTATTGGGGGAGCCTATATGTGCGTTTATGGAATGGAAGGCCCCGGGGGCTACCAGCTTTTCGGCAGGACCATACAGATGTGGAATCCACTGAAGAGCACCAAAACCTTCAAACCGGGTAAGCCCTGGGCGTTGGAGTTTTTTGATCAGATACAATTCTACCCCGTGTCAGCAGAAGAACTATTACAATTACGGGAAGATTTTTTACGAGGACGTTTCGAAATGGAAACGGAAGCGACAACCTTCAATATGGGAACGTATCTTTCCTGGCTGGACTCGATTAAGGAAAGCGCCGGGGAATTCAAACGGCATCAGCAAGCCGCCTTTGATGTGGAAAAACAGGACTGGAAAAACAAGGGCTTGGACAAATTTATCTCCGAATCGGAGACCGAAGAAAAGGCCGAAGAGGAAGCCATCCCCAAGGACATGACCGCGGTCTATGCGGCTATCACCGGGGTGGTATGGAAGATTGCAGTTACAATCGGACAAGCCGTCAAGGCCGGAGATCCCATTGTTATCGAAGAAAGTATGAAGATGGAAATTACCCAGCCCTCGCCAAGGGATGGGGTAATCGAAAAAATCTGCATAGCCCTGGGGACCCAGGTTAATGCGGGACAGCTTTTGGCCATCATTAAATGAGGAATAACGATGCTGCCTAAAACCCGTGCCGTCCAATGGCGGTGGAAACAATACCCGGAAACAAAAAAATAATTTTCATATAAAAAGGAGTGATAAATTATGAAAATGATACGTGCCATTATCCGTCCGGAAAAAGCTGCCGATGTGCTGGCCGAACTCAGCAGGTCGGGGTTTAACGCGGCCACCCGGTTCAGTATCCTGGGCCGGGGCAAACAGCGGGGCATCAAGGTAGGAGAAGTCTACTATGATGAAATCCCCAAGGAACAGATCATGATCGTTGTAGAAGACGACCATGTGGACAAGGTACAGGAAATCATCATCGAAGCCGCCCGAACCGGTAAGAAAGGTTCCTTCGGGGACGGGAAAATTTTCATCACCCCGGTAGATTCGGTGATGACCATCAGTACCAGCAGCAATGAGCTGTAGGAAGGGGCGGTGATGAAGGAAATTATCATAATTATACGGCCCCACATGGCCTACAAAACCAAGAACGCCCTGGCGGAAAAGGGTTACTTTACCCTGAACAATTTTACCGTGGTGGGCCGGGGGAAGAAGGGGGTTGTCGCGAATGTGGTGGACAACGCTTCCCATGAAGAAAAGGAGACGCGCCTCCCGGACTTTAACGCCAAGGTGCTGATCAACATTTTTGCCATGGATGCGGATGTACCCGGAATTACGGATATTGTGGTTCAGGTTAACAAAACCGGGAACCCCGGGGATGGAAAAATATTTGTCCTCCCCTGTGAAGCCGCCTGCCGGATCAGGACAGGCGAAAAAAACGAAAGCGCGATTTTATAAGGGAGTAATGTGTTACTTTGTAACACTTCTAATTGACGTGGCGGCAATGCCGCATTTTAAAAGGAGTATCAAAATGAAGAAGGTGTTTCGTGTTCTATTGGCGGTATCCGCGATACTGCTCTGCTTAAACGTAGCAGGGTGCAGTAAAAATGCGGGTAAGGATTCAGCTCAGGCGGGGAGTACTTCTAAGAAGATCAAGCTTGGGGTCAGTGCCTTTCCCGGCTGGTTTGTGTATTACATCGCCGAAGGGGAAAAGCTCTTTACCAAAAACGGCGTCGAGGTAGAACTGGTTTGGTTCCCGGTCTACTCCGATTCCATCCAGGCCTTTAACAGCGGCAACCTTGATATGCTCTGTATCGCCCTTCCGGATGCGGTGGCGCCCTATCTAAAGGGTACCGAATTCAAGGCCGTTGCGATTAATGACTTTTCCAACGGCGCCGACGGGCTGGCTGCCAAGAGCCAGTACAAAACCATCCAGGATCTGCGGGGTAAGAAGGTCGCCACCGAATACGGCACCATCGAACATTTCTTTCTCCTCAAGGCGCTGGAAACCGTGGGGATGAAGGAATCGGATATCAACCTTATCAACATCAGTGTGGGGGACTGCGCTCCGGCGTTGATCGCCAATGCGGTGGATGCTGCCTGTATGTGGGAGCCGGCTTTGAGCATAGCCCTGTCCAGTCCGGAGAATACGCTGCTCTACAGTTCTGCCCAAACCCCGGGACTCATACAGGACCTGACGATTGCAACGGACAAGCTCATTAGGGAAAACCCGGAGATTGTAACCGGGGTAATCAACGCCTTCCTGGACGCGGGTGACTTTTACAAGATAAACCCGGATCAATGTATCGAATATATGCGGATTCCCGCTGAGGTGGATGCTGAACAGATGAAGGGAGTTATGAGTGGAGGAAAAATCTACGGCCTTAAGGATATGCTCTCCGGTCTGGATGGACAGCAGGAGGGCTTCCTCTATGCCGTCGATACGGCCTACGAAAACGCCCTATTTTTAAAGGAAGTGGATCTGTTGGACGATGTTCCCCAGGACCGGAATTATTTTAGGACCATGTTCGACTGGTCCTTCCTGGAGGCGATTGCCAAAACCAGGACTCCCACATCGGGACCTGACACAAGTTTGAAATAAAGGTAAGATTGGGGAATGCTGAATTTATTTAAAATCCGGGAAGATATTAGCAGGAGAATCTACATCACCGTTGCGCTGTTGGCCTTTGCCATCCTTTTTGGGGCATGGACTTTTTTCAGTGTTACCGGGCTGGTTAAGGCAACCATACTGCCTAGCCCCATGGCGGTGTTGACCTATTTCATCCGCTCCATACGGGACGGTTCCCTGTGGAGCAATATGAGTATCAGTATCTTCAGGATACTGATGGGCTTTTTCCTGGCTGTGGTCGTGGGGGTGCCCCTGGGCATCTTGTGCGGCGCTTTCCGGATCTTTGAAAGTTTTATCCAGTCTATCTGTGAGTTTATCCGCTATATGCCGGTGCCGGCCTTTATCCCCCTGATCATGGTGTGGGTCGGCATTGGCGAAGAGGCGAAGATTACGGTGATCTTTATCGGGACCCTGTTCCAGATCATCCCCATGGCGGCCGATAATGTCCGGGCTATCCCTGAAGACCTGATCAACGCCGCCTATACCCTGGGGACAGGCAGGGGCAATGTAATTATGAAGGTCATTGTCCCTGCCATCATGCCCAAGCTTTTTGAAACCATGAGGATGATGATAGGATGGGCCTGGACATACCTGATCGTGGCGGAACTGGTGGCGGCAAACTCCGGTCTGGGCTATGCCATCCTTAAAGCCCAGCGGGTTTTAAAAACCGAAGCGATCTTTACCGGTATTTTGGTCATCGGGATACTGGGGATCGCCACGGATCGCCTCTTTGCCCTGATGACAAAAAAAAGCTTCCCCTGGGTGGATTATGGATCAAAATGATAACCGGGACGATTATACCCTAAGTGGACGGGTGGCTAGCTCCAAGATCTATGCCCGGGGTATTGAAAAAAAATATGAGTCCAAGCATAAGGTTACCTTGGCCTTAAGCGGTATCGACATCGAAATTTTAACCAACGAATTTGTCAGCATCGTAGGCCCATCAGGGTGCGGAAAATCCACCCTGCTCAGAATTCTTGGAGGCCTGATCGAAAAAACCGGCGGCAAGATTGTTCTGAATGACCGGGAAATGGAAGGTCCCGGCGCGGACCGGGGTATGGTGTTCCAGGGCTATACCCTTTTCCCCTGGCTTACGGTGGAGAAGAACATTGAGTTCGGCCTTAAAATAAAAAAAATGCCCGTGGCGGAGCGGAAAAAAATTGTGGACAAGTACCTGGAGGAAGTGGGGTTGACCAATTTCCGCCGCAGCTACCCTAAGGAACTTTCCGGCGGTATGAAGCAGCGGGTCGCCATCGCCCGGGCTTTAGCCAACAGTCCCGAGGTACTTCTCATGGATGAACCCTTCGGCGCCCTGGACCAGCAGACTAAATCGTCCATGCAGCTTTTGATGCGGCAGATCTGGCAGATAGAACGGGCCACGGTTATCTTTGTTACCCACGATATTGAAGAGGCGGTCTTCCTTTCCCAGCGTATCTATGTAATGGAGTCCAACCCCGGCCGTATTAAGGCGGAGATCCCCATTTATCTGCCCTACGAACGGACCCTGGATCTTAAGGATGACCCGGAATTCATAAAGATCCGTAAGGAAATCAGCTCCCTGATACAGCACGAATAAGTGCCAGGAAAAATAGTAACGCGAGATCTTGTAACAGACGGGGCGGATTTGTAAAATAATAGGTCATGGGTGATTCTTTGTATTCCTTTGTGATTGTTGATGATGAGCCCGAGATACGGGAAGGTATACGGGATACCATACCCTGGGAGGAGCTGGGTTTTTCCTTTGCCGGGGCCTGCGCAAATGGTTTTGAGGCCCTGGAACTGGCGGAACGTATCCAAATCGATGCGGTGATGACCGATATCAACATGCCCTTCCTGGACGGCCTTGCATTCACGCACCGTTTGGCGGCCCTGTCCCCGGCGACTAAGGTGCTTATCATCTCCGGGTACGATGATTTTGAATACGCACGGAAAGCGGTACAGCTTCAGGTCTATGAGTATATCGTTAAGCCCGTAACCCCTAAAGAACTCAGGGCGGTTTTGGAAAAATTAAAGGCCACCCTGGATCAGGAACGGGCGGAACGGCTTAATCTGGAACAAATCAAAAAACAGCTATCGGAGAGTATGCCCCTTATGCGGGAACGGTTCCTGGTCCGGCTTGCGGAGGGGAAACAACGGCCTGCGGATATACCGGAACGGATCGCCGCCCTTGGCTTGGACCTGCCTGTCCGGGGAGCCGCCTATCAATGTTTGATCCTGGATTTTGTCTGCCCCCGGGAGGGGGAGCATTTTGCCATCGATCTCCTGACCCAGCGGCATGTGGTGGAACAATTCCTTGAGGCCGGTGAAACCGGGATTCTGTTTCAGGATCGGGAAGACCGGCCTACCCTCCTCATCTGGAATAGCGATAGGGCCTACCTGTACCGGGAAGGCCTGAAAATTGCAGAAACCCTTTGCCGCAGTCTCCAGTCCCTGGGGCTCAAGGATACCATCCTGGGGGTGGGTGAGCCGGTGGAGGATCCGGAGGATCTCCCGGTTTCCTACAATTCCGCAGCGGACGCCCTAACCGCAGCCGCCCTCCGGGGAATGAGCGGGGTTTCCGTCTACCGGGAGCTGGTGGGGAAAACCGGATTTTCCAA